>DAOUGC010000261.1:0-29841 GCA_034429695.1 Levilinea sp. | reverse complement strand
GGCCATGGTTTCCCTCCTCCAAAAGGCTGCCATGATTCTATCTTAATATAAGGGAATTAACCAACCGCCCTTTCGACAGGGGTAATAACCAACATCCATCCCAACCTCATCCGGTTTTGAACCCACCGTTTATTCACCTTAATTTATCCGACCTTGCTGATCCTGCTCCAATCGGCGGCATGGAAGAACACCATGCCGCCCTACAGGAGCCGTGGGGTGGGTTCGATTTTGAACCCACCGTTTTATTTCGGATAATCTAGAAATCGGTGGGTCGGGAAAACTCCGACTCACCCTACCCACTCCAATCGGCGGCATGGAAGAACACCATGCCGCCTTACAGGAGCCGTAGAGTGGGTTCGATTTTGAACCCACCGTCTTGGTGCAATAATCGCAAAAATCCGATGGATCTGGAGACGCTGCGCCAGCAGGGGTGGCGGCCCGACCTGCGTTTGTCTTTGCGGGGTGAATAATGGTGGGCTGAAAGAACGTCAGCCCACCCTACCAATTGATGAGCGGGGTCATTTTCCATATACGCGGATCAAATACATTTTCGTGCTATTTGTAGGGCGGCTTGGTGTTCTTCCAAGCCGCCGATTTGTTTGTTTGGTGGGGTAGGGCATACCAGCTTCGCTGGCGACTCACCTACCTTTTTCAACTCGGACTAATTCGTTGGAACATATGGACAACTCCGACCCACTCTACGTATACCAACACGAATGGCACGAAATGACGAAAAACACGAATAAAACCCAAAAAGATGGTTCGCCCACCCGTCGGGTGGGTTCGATTTTGAACCCACCTTTTTTTGGATGATGCATAAATCGGTGAGCCGGGAAAATTCCGACCCACTCTACATCTACCCGTCCTCTCACCGGTTGAGCTTCCTGCGGACATGAGCCGCCTCCGAAACTCCCGCATTTACGATTACAATAATGAAGAATTATTTACCCTCATCCTCGTTAATGCAGGTACATGCCGTGAATACCACCCTCTTCTTGCAAACCCCCGTCACCACGTTGATCGAAAAACGCTTTTCCTGCCGCACGCACCCGGCGCAACCCGTGCCCCATTCCGCCCGTCAGCGCCTGCAGGATGCCTGCACGCAACTCACCCAGGGCCCCCTGGGTGCGCGGCTGCGCTTTGACCTGCTGGCCGCCCACCCCGATGACCCCAAAGCACTGCGCGGGCTGGGAACCTACGGCGAGATCAAAAAACCGGCCGGTTTTATCATCGGCGCGGTGCAACAGGGGCCATTTGACCTGGAGCAATACGGCTACGCCATGCAATGGCTGATCCTGCTGTGCACCGAACTGGAACTGGGCACATGCTGGCTGGGCGGTTCATTCACGCGCAGCAGTTTTTCCCACCGGCTTGGGTTGCGCAAAGATGAGTGCCTGCCCGCGGTCACCTCGGTTGGATGCCTGCCCGAAGAGTACAGGGACTACAAGTCTGGTCCGCCGCATGCCCGCAAACGCCAGGAATGGCAGGCTCTATTTTTTGACGGCAACTTCGACACGCCCCTCTCGCAAGAATCGGCTGGCCGGTATGCGCAGCCGCTTGAAATGGTACGCATTGCGCCGTCAGCGCGCAACAAACAGCCCTGGCGGGTGCTCAGGCAGGGAGACAAATGGCATTTTTACATTCAACATGTGCAGGATAAAGTGGTCACCATCTTTGGCCCCCTGCTGCAGGTGGTTGATCTGCCCCGGTTGGATATCGGCATTGCCATGTGCCATTTTGAGCTAACCGCGCGCGCATGCGGGCTGGATGGCCACTGGGTGGCGCAGGCGCCTGCTGGCATCCCCAGCGAGCCAGAGCGCGATTACATCATCACATGGCAAACCACGACAACCAGTTAACCAGCACAAATAACCACTGCCCAATCACCGGAGAAGGTTCCCCGGTGATTTTTTATTTCTTAATAAGTTCTTCACAACCGCCTGTTATCTTTATCAATGCAGACCCATATCAACCATTATTTACGGGGAAACCATGAAAACCGAAACCTTATCAAAGACGACACGGATCAACTATACCCTGGTGGCGCTGGTGCTCATCTCGGCACTGCCAGCCATCCTTAGTGGTATCTACTTCCTGTTCCTGCCCTGGGGAGGTTACTCAGGTGGGCGCAACCCAACCTACGGCATCACCATTCTGTTTGACCGCCACACCTGGGAGGAACTTCACCGGCTGACCGGCATTGCCATGACCATCATCGCAGCCGTTCACGCCGTCATCCACTGGAAATGGTTCCTGGGATTATTTAAAAGAATCGGTAACCGCCTGGCCCGCCGTGGGCTTTCGCCGCTCAACAGCAAGGCGCGCCCCAACGTGATCATTAACAGCATCATCGCTGTCAGTTTCGTGCTGACCGCTGCATCGGGGCTGTACTTTTTCTTTGCCGGGGAACATACCAGTCAGACGTTTATCTTCGACCCGACCACGTGGGATCTCATCCATACCTGGGCTGGGATTGTGATGACATCTGCCGCTCTATTCCACTTCGGCATTCACTGGTTGTGGGTCACAAAAGTAACCTCAAAACTAGCCGGTATTAAACCCGCCCGTGCAACCTCATGCACAACCGCACAAAGCGTGCCCACTTCACAGCAAGGATAGTTCAGGGATCACACAATGAACAAAAATATCTTCTTTATCGCACTTGGCGTCATCGTCAGCGGCCTGCTGGCATACGGTGGAGTTATTCGCACCGATTACATTCTGGACAAGAACGATGACAGCGGCTTTTCTTCCGAAACCAACGGCAACCAGCAGGAAGCAACCGGACAGATGTCTGTCAACGGCAAGGTTGAAAGCATTTCGGCAGACGAACTGGTGATAAAACTGACCGACGGCAGTTTGATTGCCGTTGAAGGGCGTGGATGGACCTATGCCCAGCAACAGGGTTTCTTCACCGTTGCTGGCAACGAAGTGCTGGTGACCGGTTTTCTGGAAAATGGCGAGCTCGAGGTGACCAGTCTGGACGATCTCTCCAGCGGGCAAAGCCTGCAACTGCGCAGCGAGGCTGGCCGGCCCCTGTGGGCAGGCGGCGGCGGAGGCCAGGGGAACGGCGATTGATTCAGCTCTTGCGGCTGGCGCGATACATCTCCTGCAGACGGGATACTTCTTCCGTCTGCAGTGTTTTTATCTCACCCAGGCTGCGCGCCAAAAAGAAGGTGTGCGCGGCGTGTTCCACCCGCTCCAGGGCAATCAGCGCCTGTTCAGGCGTGCGGCCCACGCTCAGGCTGCCGTGATGGCTGAGCAGGATTGTGTCTGACCGGTTGATAAAGCCAAGAATGCTCTCCGCCAGTGCTTCGGTGCCCGGGGTGGCATACGGCGCAGTGGGAACCTCGCCCAGCGTGACCGCCACCTCGGGGATGATATCCAGCGGAAAATCCAACCCTGCAATGGTCAGCGCGGTGGCATAAGGGGGATGGGCGTGCACCACGGCAGATATATCCGGCCGTTGCCGGTAAGCTTCAAGGTGCATGCGCCACTCAATGGTGGGTTTGGCTCCGGGAGGCCCCTGTAACACTTTGCCCTGCCGGTCGATCAACAATAAATCATCCGGCCTGGTGGTGGCTTTGTATGTACCAGACGGTGTAAGCAGGAAGCAATCATCACCCAGGCGCGCTGAGAGGTTGCCGTCTGAAGATCGGATCAATCCCAGTTCTGCCACGCGACGGGTCACGCGCGCCACTTCGATACGCCATTCACTTTCATTCATCATGCTTCATTCCCCTGGCCTGAACCAGTTTCGGTAAGGATATGCGTTTGAACAGCCGCCAACAGTGCCGGTCGCAGCCGGGCAGGGTCGTAACCGGCTTGTTGAAGCGCCAGCAAGGCAGCCCCGGTGACCGGCGGTTCGTGCAGCCGGACGGCGCGCGCCAGCGGCGCGGTTTGATGCACCACTTCGATCATGCGATCCTGCAGCACCGGGCTGCCCTTCCACAGGCTGCCGATCATCACAATTTCAAAAGTCTCGTCCTGTAATTCCAGTTGACGGGTGACGCCCACTGCCAGATCCCCCAGCGAACGCCCGGCCCATTCCACCAGACCGGCAGCCACAGCGTCCCCCTGGTCGGCACATTCAAACACCAGCGGCGCAGCAGAGGGTTGCAGATCATAACGGTTCATGGTCAACCCTTCCAGCAGGTCAGTGACATCCTTTGCGCCGGTATGGCGGCAAAATGCATCTGACAGACTGGTTTGCGGGCCGCGCATGGACCATGCCCGTGACACCGCCCCCAGTGCCTCGGTCACCAGCTCACCTGATCCGGCAGCTTCACCCATCCAGCCGCCCATGCCGGTCACCTGCCCGCTGCGCCGTTGGCGGTCGATTCCCCAGCAATTGCAACCGGTTCCGGCCACCAGCCCAATCCCCCATCCCTGCTCAGAGCCAGCCAGCAGGCCAATCAGCGCATCATTGACCAGTTCCACTGTGCAGTCCAGGCCGGCACGGCGGATGGCGTCCAAAAACTTCGGGCGCTGCGAAAGCCAGTCGTACCCGGCAATGCCCAACCCTGCCGCAGTCAGTTGCTCAAAACCCACCCCGGCCTGTTCCAGCGCCTGCCCTCCGGCGGCGTGGATCAGCTCCACCAGGTCGTCATATTTTTTATCTTCATAGTCGCCCACCCTGCCGCGCACCAGTGCGTAGGCAAGCACGCTGCCGTTTTCGTCCACCAGCAGGGCGGCGCTTTTGGTTCCACCAATATCAAACCCGAGAAAGTACCCCATATTCATCTACTCCTGACAGGTGCAAGCAGGGCATAAAACCTGGCATTTTTGACCCACACCCGGCATCCCCACCACCGGCCTGTTTTCACCAACAAGCGTCTCCCGTCTGGCTGTTTCCCACACCACCACATCCGCCTCCAGCTCACTCTGCTGTAAAGCACGGGCAATGGAAACGCGGTGATGTCCGTCGCGCACAAAATATACCCCACCCAGCTCAATTAATTCAACCGGCGGCAGGCTGTGCCCCATCAAACGCGCGGCTGCCACCCCCACCCAGCGCTCGCGATCATGCGTGCGAATGGGGTTGAACTTTTGATCAAAATCGCCGATGCGCGATTCTGACCCACGGATCAAACGCACAGCAACTGCGGTAATACCCGTGGCGTGACGCGAAGCCACCTGCAACGCCGGAACCATTTGGCCAAGCAGCAATAAGTGATGCGGCTGGCGTCTCAGGCGCATCCACAAGCGCCACCAACGCCCGCGCCACAACATGCGCGCATACATGCGGCGCGCTTCTTCCATGCAGCGAATGGCAGCCAGCGCCGGATTGTACCCGCGCACACTGCCCCGGTCATCAAAAAGATCTCCCGGAAACATGCGTCCCCTCTGTCATCCCCGGTGGGTTTACCGTTCACCCGCCGAGTGTGTCTTCCAGAATGTATTGGCTGCCTTGCGCGCCTGATTGCAACTGCTGGAACGCAAACCAGCCACAAATGTCAGCACCGCCGCAGGGTCTTCATAACGGTCGAACAACTGTGAAAAAGTCTCCACCGCATAAGCACGGATCAGGTCACGGCGTTCGACAGGCAGCGTTGGCGGGTCAATGGCGAGCAGACCTTCCGTGACCACACCCAGCAGATGCGGCTTGGCCGCAACAATGCCGGCAGCCAGACCTGCCACATGCGCCGCAACCGATACGTGTTCGCAATTCAACAGCGCAAAGTAACGCCGGCAATCAACATCAAAGCGGCCATCCACGTCAGCCGGAACCAGCCCAGCGATCAGATGCACGGCTGCCATGGCGCTGAAACCATTGCCGCTTTCCAGCAGCGCCATGATTTCATCCCAGTGGGGCAGCAACAGATCAGGGCAATCCTGAGCCAGTTGCATTAATACCTGCTGGCTGGTCTCACGCACCTTTTGCGGCTTGCGCACCGGCGAGATGCCGTCCAGATAATCATTCAACAGTCCGGGGTCATTTTTGACTGCTTCCACGGCAAAAGACAAATCAAAAATGCTGTCATCCGATGCCGCGCTCATTCCGTTTTTTCCTCAGCGCCTCCGGAAAACAGATCCTCGAGGATCTCCACCGCGGAACCAACAAACAAAGGGCAGCGATTTTCAAACATGCCAGCGGCGCGCGCCTGCTCATTTGCGCCCGGCTCACCCAGGTGCACCCCGATCAATTGCGGACACAGGTGAGAGCCGTGCAGCTCGGTGAAACGCCGGTGAAGTTCAGCGGCTTTCTCATAAACACCGTGGCGGGTTTCCTTATCGGGCAGGGTCAATCCGCTGTGCAGCCCAATCGCCATCATCGCGCCGTTGACCGCGCCGCACACACCACCAGTCTCACTCAAACCCGATCCAAACGGCAGAGCCATTGCCAGCGCAGCCTCACGGGTGATGCCGTGCTTTTCCAGCAACTCTGGATGGGCATCCAGCCAGGCAGCCAGCACAGCCTGCGAGCACAGGTAGGGTCCACGAAATAGATCCCTGGCATGATCAGCGGTGGTCATCTAATGTTTACTCCCTTCTTACTGTGATTGCATCATTCTACTCCCAATTCATGCCAGCGGGTGCACAAGCAACCTGTCCAAACCATTAGTTCTCTTTATGCAAATTTTCGGTCTAAGCATATATACTTAATAAGAGTATTGCATTTTCATTAAATTATGGCGGTATCCACTCCTTCGATTTTGATGAATTAACCCAACCGGTATTTTATGAAAAAAAACTCCCCATCCTCATTATCTGTCCCGTCCCGCCATATTTTCTTTCTGTACGATAATGAGGTGGAACGCCGCGAAAACTGCCTGCCCTTTATCGCCGATGCCATTCGCGATAATTACCGCATTCTTTACATCCACGGACACAACTCCAGGGAGGCCATCATTGAATGGTTGGATGCTGGCAACATCCCTGTCGGTCAAATGCTGGCGAATGAACAGATCATTCTCTGCGCTGCAGCCGAGAGCTACGGGCGGGATGGAAAGTTCGACCCAGAGAGAAATCTGGGAAACCTGAACAAATTTATTGGCGACTCAGCCCGCATGGGGTATGCCGGTTTTCTGGTAACCGGTGAAATGCTTCCCGAAATCGGGGGGATGGAAAACACCCCGGAGCTAATTAAGTATGAAATAAGCGTCAATACATTATTGCATCAATTTCCGGTAACGGCAGTTTGCCAGTATAACCGGAGAGATTTTCCGCCCGGGATCTTGCAGGTTTTATTGATCACCCATCAGGAAATCGTTGTCCACGGCGAGACCCTGCCCAACCCCGATTATTGCCCCCCTGACGAATTTCTCAATCAAGACCCCCACATTGTCCTGCTGGAAAATAATCTCAACAGCCTGAGGATGCGAAAGCTGTACGATCAGCAATCCGAACAGATGCAGCATGAGCTGGAAGACCGGGTGCAGGCACGCACCGCTGAGTTGATCAAAACCAATCACCGGCTTGAGCAGGAAATTGAACAGCGCATCCTCCTTGAGGCAGCTCTTCAACAGGATGAGGAGACCCTCAAAGCCATTTTTAACTCAAGCCCCTACCCCACCCTGGTCTGGCAGATCCAGCCGGGCGGCATCTTTCTTCAACAGGTCAATCAGGAAGCCTGCCTGGTGCAGGATGGCCGCGCCTTGCAGGAGATTGGTGCGCGGGTGGAGGAGTTCTTTAAGGAATCGCCCGCTTTTGCTGACATGGTACAGCAAACAGCCACAAGCGGTCTGCAGCTATCGGGCGAACTGAATTGCCTTTACCCCACGGATCCCATTTCGCATCACTATTACGCCCACACCACCCGTGTTCGCAGCAACATGGTTGTGCAAACCCTGATTGACATCACCGGGGTTAAACAGGCAGCGGAAAAGCTAATTAAAAGCCAGACCGAACTGCAGGCGCTGATTAACCATGCTCAGGATGCGATCTTTCTGTTTGACGACAATGGGACATTGTTGATTGCCAACCCGGCCGGGTGCGAACTGCTCGGATATACGGCGGATGAACTCCCCCGCTCCAGCCTGTTTCACCATCTCACCGATGATTCGGAGAACATTCAACTTTGGCGCGACTTTCAAACACACGGAAAATTGCACGGCGAAATCAAGGTCACCAACCGGCGCGGCGATATTCTTTACTGTGATTACCGCGCAACAGCCAACATCACCGCCGGGGTTCACCTCGTCTTTCTGACCGACCGCACCGATCAACGCCGCATGGAACAGGCGCTGATTGATTCAGAACTGCGCTATCGCAACTTTTTTACTCACGACCCCAATGGTCTGCTTTTGATTAATGAAGAGGGCGTCCTGCTGGACGTCAACCCAGGCATCCATGCCATCAGCGGATACACCCGCGAGGAACTGGTCGGCAATCATTTCTCCATGCTGGTGGATAGTAATAACCAGCCGGATGCCGAACGGGATACAGCCACGCTCCTTGAGCTGGGAGAACTGGAAAAGGTGGTTTCGGTCACACATAAGAGTGGTGAAGTGCGCGAGTGGATGATTAAGCTGACCCTGATGCGCCCCGGGACCTACCTGGCTTATACCACCGACATCACAGAGACCCGCCGCCATCAGCGCGAATTACAACGTGCGCGTGATTATTACCTCACCCTGCTCGACAAATTTCCCACACTAGTGTGGCGGTCCGGAGTTAACGGTCTGTGTGATTATTTTAATGACACATGGCTTGCCTTCACCGGACGCAGCATGGTGGAAGAAATTGGTAATGGCTGGCTGGAGGGCGTCCATCCTGACGATCAGGAAAAATGCCTGAATTTATATCAACAGGCTTTCATCACCCGCCAACCATTCCGTATGGAATACCGCCTGAGACATAACAGCGGGGATTATCACTGGATCACCGATATCGGCCAACCATTTAACGACCTTGACGGCAACTTCTCCGGATATCTTGGCTCGTGCTTTGACATTACCGACCGCAAAGATGCCGAGGAACAGCTCAGACACAACCAGAACTTCCTCGAAACCGTGTTGGAAAACGAGCCACTGGCCTTTTCGATCATGTCGCTGGACGGTCGGTATCAACGCATTAACGCTGCATTTGAAAACCTGTTCGGTGTTGGACGAGAGAATATTGTCGGAAAACAAGTGGATGTATTTTTCCCACCCCAGGTGGTCCAAAAAATCCTGGATGAACTCGATTTTGTGGCCACCACCCGCCAGCAGCACTGGATTGAGCGCCCCATGAACGTAGGGGGTCGCCATCACGATTTTCTCTCGCTAAAATTCCCCATTCCCACTCCGCAGGAAGCAGAAGTGGGCGTTTTTCTGGTTGACATTACTGACTTGAAACACACCCAGGCCGAGTTGCAGGCCAAAGTGTGCGATCTGGAAGCTCTTTACCGCGCCTGGCAGGAATTAAGCACCGCAGCCAACCTGGACCAGTGCCTTGAAATTATTTTGCGCCAGGCCTTGATGATTTTTCCTGCTGATCGAGCTTGGATAAGACATCATGTAGCGCCGGGGAAGATCCATGTCTCGCGTGTAATTAAACGTTCGCCAGGCGATACCGGCATGTTGGTGGATGAACCCGCCGATTGGATGGCGCAGCTGCAGCCTGCGAACGATGCACTGATCAGCGAGGTGAACTGTCCTGTCCGCGATCACCGCATAACCGTTATCCGACTGGTTTATGGAAACCAGATCCAGGCCGAATTGTACCTGGGCAATGCCATCCACGAGTTGCGTGGCAAGGAGGATGACGACCAGATAACCCTGCTTGAGTTGTTCGCCCAGATTGCCGCCACGTCCATCGCCAACCAGCGTTATCACCAGGCTACCCTCGACCGGTTGACAGAAATGACCGTGGTCAACCGGCTGGGGCAGCGCCTGCAAAAATTGATGACACTGGACCAGCTGGGCAAAGTAATCATCGAAGTTTTGCACGAATCAATGCATTATGAATACTGCGCTGTGCTGGTACGCAACCGGCAAACGGATGAGTTGATCACCTTTGCCATGGATCAAAACGATCCCACCAACCCACCCATCACAGTTGAAGAAATGAACAGTCAGGGTTTTCGCGTTGGAAAGGGTGTGATCGGCTGGGTGGTTGAGCACGGAAAAAGCCAGATCATTAACGATGTAACCAGCGACCCGCGCTTTATCACCTTTAGAAACGGCATCCAGAGCGAGATGTGCGTGCCAATCAAGACCGGCGAGCGAATATTTGGTGCCATCAATGTCGAATCCACCAAACCCAACGCCTACTCAGGGACCGATCTGTTGCTGCTTGAGACCATTGCCACCCAGCTCTCAATCGCCATTCAGAACTCGCAATTGCTGCAATCCCTAACAGAACAACGCCAGCGCCTGCGCCGTCTGTCGTTCCAGTTGAGCGAAGTGGAAGAAGCTGAACGCAAGCGGCTGGCCAATGAGCTGCATGACCAGGTGGGGCAAAATTTGAGCGCCATCGGGTTGAACCTTAACCTGGCAAAAAGCATGCTCACCCCAGAACAGATGGAAGGCCCAGGGGCCAGGCTGGATGATTCATTAACCATGCTGGAGGAAACCGTCCGTTCCATTCGCACGGTCATGCTCGACCTGCGCCCGTCCATTCTGGATGATTACGGCCTGCCGGCTGCCTTGCGTTGGCTGGGTGAACAGTTCTCACGCCGCACTGGCATTGAAGTGACCTATCGCGAAATCTTCCACAAGCAATACCATGCATCCGGTCTGGACAATGCCCTGTTCCGCATTTCGCAGGAGGCTCTCACCAACATTCTTAAACATGCCCAGGCCGACCATGTGACCATCACTCTGGAAGTCCACAATGAATCAACGCGCCTGATCGTTGATGACAATGGCAAGGGATTTATCAATCGGGCAAACCGCAACCGCCACGGAGGAACGGGCTGGGGCATTTCCATCATGCGGGAGCGGGCCGAAGCACTGGGGGGCAACCTTTATATTGAGACAGGGCCTGAACATGGAGCGCGCATTCTTGTGACCATGCCAAACATGGAGGGGAAGGAATGAGAATTAAAGTCATCATCGCTGACGACCACGCCATCTTGCGTGACGGGTTGAAAGCCATCTTACAAACCCATCCGTCAATTGACGTGGTGGGCGACGCAGCCGATGGATTGCAAGCGGTTGCTCTGGTGGAAAAGCTCAAACCAGACGTGGTGGTCATGGATATCAGCATGCCGCACCTCAACGGCATCCAGGCCACCGAACAGATCATGAAGTTCCTGCCGGATTGCCACGTTCTGGTGCTTTCCATGCACTCCACCTCAGAACACATCCACCGCGCCATGCGCGCCGGAGCGCGGGGTTACCTGCTTAAAGAGTCGGCGGGGCAGGAGGTCACCCAGGCAGTCCTTACCGTCCATGACGGGCATTTCTATCTGAGCCAGAAGATCTCAGATACGCTGCTGGGCGATTTTAATGCCCGGCCTGTTCAAACCGGCGCCAGCCTGCTTGAACGGTTGAGCGAGCGGGAACGCGAGGTCTTTCAACAGGTGGTGGAAGGCAAGACCAGCCTGGAGATTGCCACCCGGTTGCATCTTTCGGTAAAGACCGTTGACACTTACCGCAGCCGCATCATGCAAAAGCTGGAAGTCAACGACCTTGCCAGTTTGATCAAGTTTGCCATTCAAAACGGCGTCATCAGCCTCGAATAACCTACAACTGCATCAAGAAAACCCTACAGAGAAAAATCTAGAAATTACCAGAGGCCGTCCAACATCCCTGATGTTGGACGGCCGGTGCGTTTGCCATAATAACCGCAGGCGCAGTCCTCGCACGCTTATACAACCATCTCAATAGAAACGATCATGAACCCTGTGGATGAGATTATCAATCTCAAATTGGAGGCAAAACACTGCCTGGTGGTGATCCTGGAGGAACATCTTCAGGTGAGCACCTCACTCGCGCAGTGGTTTTTGCGCCAGTACCCAACCTGCACAGTGTTCACTGCCAGCCCGCTTCTAAACATTGCCGAACTGACTTTTCCAGGCAACATACCGGTATGGTTACTGGTTTTTTCTGTTTATCGTCCATTATCAAAATACTTGCTGGTATTGAGTAAAGTGCGCAGGCGGCTCACCCCCGCGCAAACCTTCGTTCTCTCGCCTTTCGAAGGCGATGAATACAACCGGCGCATCCTGGCTGCCGGGGCAGATCGGGTGATCTTCAAAGACGATCTCAATCACGACCTGGCAAGGCACTTCATTATTTCCACTGACAATGGATTGTCAGAGCATAACCAAATCCCTCAGGACAGGTGACACATGAAATTTATTAACAACTTAAAAACCAGCGTAAAACTTTTCGGCAGCTTTAGCATCATTGTTTTTCTCCTGCTCGGGTTGGGAGCATTGAGCGTTGTCAATTTGCAGAATGACAACCGGGAAATGACCACCATTTACAATGATCAATTGATCCCGATCCAGCTGCTTGGCGCCACCGGTGACTCCTTATACCAGATGCGCGGGGATGTTTACAAATATCTACTGCTCCCTGATGAGCGGGCAACCATTAAATCCGATATCGGAGACGACATCGCCATCATTAATGAAACGATGGAAAAATTTAGCCAGACCTTCATGAACACAGAGGAAACCGCACAGTACGCTGTTTTCGTGAGTTCGTGGGAAGAATACCAGGCAGCCGTTGCTGAGGTACTGGCACTGGCAGACACTGGCGACCAGCAGACAGCCATCGAATCGGTGCTGGACGGTGGCCGAACTGCCAACGCCCGCAAAGCGGTTGGTGGCGCCATCGATGAACTGGCGAAAATTAATCGTACCGTGGCTGAAAATTCGGTGAAACGCAATGCCGAAGAGTTTAAATCCACCATCTTTGTGGTGATACTGGTTTCCGCCATCGCAACCATTTTCGCCGCCGGTATGGGGCTGGCAATCACCAATAGCATCAACAAACCGCTCACACTGATGTCAGCCGCACTGGCAAACCTGGGCGTTGGCGACCTTAACCGCGATATCCCCGCTGAGGTAAAGCAGGGACTGGCAACCCGCCAGGATGAAGTCGGCGAAATTGGACGCAGCATGATCCTGCTGGAAACCTACATGCTGGAAATGTCAGCCTTGGCTGGAAAAATCGCCGGTGGCGACCTGACTGTGCAGATCCAGCCGAAATCCTCAAAGGATGAACTGGGGTTTGCCTTCCAGACCATGGTGGAGAGCCTGAATGACTCGGTGCAACAGGTGGCTGCCAATGCCGATGCCCTGTCCGCCGCTTCTGTGCAGCTCGCCGCCAGCGCCAATCAGGCCGGTGAAGCCACCCAGCAAATCGCCGTCAAGGTAACCATGGTGGCAAAGGGTTCGGGCAACCAGAACGACTCCACCAACCGCACCGCAACATCGGTCAACCAGATGTCGCTTGCCATTGAGGGCGTCGCCAAAGGCGCCCAGGAACAGGCCACTTCGGTGAACCTGGCCTCCACCATGGCAGAGGAACTCTCCCGCGGCATTGATCAGGTGGCGTCCAACGCGCAGGCAGTCACCCGGGATTCCGCTGCCGCCGCTGACGCCGCCCGCCGTGGCAGCCGCATCGTGCAGGACACCATCACTGGCATGCAGTCCATCAAACATACCGTCGGGCTTTCCTCCACCCGGGTTGAGGAAATGGGCCAGCGCTCAGAACAGATCGGCGTGATCCTGGAAACCATTGAGGATATCGCCAGCCAGACCAACCTGCTGGCGCTCAACGCCGCCATTGAAGCCGCGCGCGCTGGCGAACACGGCAAGGGGTTTGCCGTGGTGGCTGATGAGGTTCGCAAACTGGCAGAACGCGCATCCGGCGCGACCAAGGAAATCGCCGTGTTGATCCGCGAGATCCAGCGCACCGTTCACGAAGCCGTGACTGCCATGAACGAGAGCAGCCGCGAGGTGGAATCAGGGGTGAGCAACGCCGACCAGGCTGGCAAGGCGCTCGAGGAAATCCTGCGCGCAGCCGAAGCAGTTTACCAGCAGGCCGATCAGGCAGCCACCGCCACACGCTCGATGACCCAGAACACCGTCGAACTGGTGAATGCCATGAACACGGTTTCGGCTGTGGTCGAAGAAAACACCGCAGCCACAGAGCAAATGGCTGCCAGTTCTGAGGACGTCTCCCGCATGATCGAGAACATCGCCACCATGTGCAGCGATAACAGTTCTTCCATCGAAGACGTCAGCGCTGCAACCGAGGAAATGAGCGCCCAGGTGGAGGAAGTAAACGCAGCCGCTGGCGACCTGGCTGAGATGTCTGAAGCCTTGATGGAGCTGGTGTCGCGCTTCAAGCTGGATCGCGAAAGCACCAACACGCGGGTAGCAGCATCAGCCACCCCATCCAACGGCTCAAATCATAATGGTCATGCAAAGGCTCAGCAGGTAGCTTATTTTCAAACCAAATAATGTGGTCAAGTGACAGACAGTGTTTTTATAAATTGGAGCAAATATGGTTAATCGATTGGTGGTATTTCTTCTCGGAAAAGAGCATTATGGTGTGGACATCAACATGGTGGAATCGATTATCAAACCACAGACCATCACGGCCATTCCCAATGCACCCGCTTACATGGACGGTGTGATCAACCTGCGCGGCAGTGTGCTTCCGGTGATGAACCTCAAAAAACGCATGTCCGTGGAAGCCAATCATGACCGGCCCGGTGATCGCATTGTGGTGATGATGGTGAAGGACATCAAGGTGGGTATGATTGTTGATGATGTCGAAGAAGTGATTGGGATTGATGAAGGCGACGTTGAGCCTCCTCCTCCGATCACCAGCAGAACGGATCAAAAGTTCATCCAGGGAATTGTGCGTTCTGTTGACCACCTGATTTTGCTGCTGGACCTGCCTGCGCTGATGGAAAGCAACCCCGCAACGGTTCTGGCGTATTAATGGTGTTATACCGGTAGTTGCCAGACCCTTCCCCCTTTCCGGTTTCCCCCGGGGAGGGGGATTTTTTTACATATATAATAGAAGCATGGGCAAACAAAACGTCGGATTTACGCTGACCCGATTGGAAAAAGAACATCAGGATCTGCTGTGGGAAATGCTGCATCTGGCCATCCACACCCCCCAGGGAGCGCCCCGCCCTCCATTGAGCGCTGTTTACGAGCCAGGACTGGCGCATTACGCTGAAGCCTGGGGCAAAACAGGTGACCTGGGGTATATCATCTGGGAAACCGCCACAGGAACCGCCATTGGTGCAGCCTGGTTGCGTCTGCTCACCGGTGAGCAGCGCGGTTATGGCTGGGTGGCTGACGACATGCCAGAGCTGTCCATCGCGGTCAAACCCGACTGGCGCGGTCAGGGGTTGGGTGTTTTATTGCTGCAAACCTTGTTGCTGGAAGCAAAAAAGACCTGGCGGGGAGTGTCACTCAGCGTCAGTCATGGCAATCCGGCACTGCACCTCTACCAGCGCGCCGGTTTTGAAATTGTCAACCAGGACGAAGCCGGGCTGACCATGCAATTGATTTTTCAACCCTGAGCCGTCAGCAACGCGTTCACTGCCTCCAACCCCGGCGCGCCTTCCATGGGCCCCATGCGGGTCACTGCCAGAGCACCGGCGGCTGCCGCAAAGTGGGCTGTTTGAGCCATGCTCCAGTTTTGTGACAATCCAAAAATACAGGCGGCGTTAAAGCAATCGCCTGCGCCGGTGGGGTCCACTTCCTCCACAGCAAAACCAGCCTGATCCACCGCCTCTCCATCCCGATAAAGAAAACAACCATCAGCGCCGCGCTTGATCGCCACCAGGCAGCCAGGGTGCGCCAGGCTTTGAGCGGCAGCTTGTAGATCCGCCTGCCCGCTGAGCGCCAGGGCTTCTTCACGGGTGGGCAATATCAGCGAAGCCGCCTCAAGATACGGCGCAAATACCAGACGCGCCTCCTCCAGCGGCAATAATTCAGGGCGCAGGTTGGGGTCAAACGAAAGCCTGCCCCCGCCCGCCAGCACTGCCGCCAGTGCCGCGCGGCAGGCTGCCCGCCAGCCATCATTAAGCGCCAGGGTGGAGCCGGAGATGTGCAGCCAGCTCATTGTGCGCAACCTCTCCTGTGGAAGATGGGATGGGTCCATCGCTCCCGCGGCTGCGTCGCGTATGTGAAAGACAAACTCGCGCCCGCCATCTGGTTGATAAGCCACAAAGGCAGCACCAGTGGCTTTACCGTCAGCATCGCGTAACAGGCTGCAATCCACGCCTTCACGCTGCAGATAAGCGCGCAGAAAACGGCCAAAGGCATCCGGCCCGACAGATCCTGCAAAGGCAACCGGCAACCCAAGCCGCGCAGCAGCAACGGCAAAAATGGCCGGTGCTCCACTGGCGTAAGGGCCTTCAAATGTTCCCGTCCCGTCCAGCGGGGTGGTTCGATCCACGCGCATGATCTCCACCAGCGCCTCACCCATTGCCATGATGGACGTTTGAATATTCATCCTTTACGCTCCCCAATCTGGTGGCGAAAAACCCCATGACTTATATGCCCGGTATACCCGTGGCTGCTGATGCCAGGATGGATTCCGCGCAGCCAACCAGCCCTGGACCAACGTCAGGCGAATTTCCATGTCAGAAGGCTCACAGGTCATGGGGCTTCTCCATTGGTTGCTTGATTGTGAAATGGGGGAAAACTAAACCCGCATCACCTGGATGCCGCGCGCCTCAATGGCTTCCACACTGTGCTGATCCACACCGTCATCGGTAATGATCATGCTGGCCGCCTCGATGGGCGCCAGCCGGATGGGCCCCACCTGCGAAAATTTGGTGTGGTCAGCCAGGATCACCAGTTGGCGGGCTGCCGCCAGCAAATGCCGGTCTGTCTGCACTTCCTGCATGTCCACACCGGTCAGGCCGTACTCGGCGTCCAATCCGTAAATGCCGTGAAACAACAGATCGGCGCGCAGTGATTCAAGCGCCTGATCGGTGAGATGACCCAGCAGAGAAAGCTCAGAGTGGCGCAACCATCCACCGGGGACAATTACGGAGATCTCGGGAAAACGCGACAGATACACCGCCACGTTGAGCGCATTGGTGATCACCGTCAGGCGCTGGCGGGTGGTGATGTGGGTGGCCATGGCTTCGGTGGTGGTTCCGCTGGTGATGATGATGGTGTCGCCATCCTTGACCAGCGCCGCCGCCGCCACGCCAATGCGGTATTTGATCTCCGACAGATGCGTCTTGCGCTGCAGAATGGGCGGTTCGCCGGGTTGTTCCACCGGCACAGCTCCGCCGTGCACCCGTCGCACAATACCCTGCTCTTCCATTTCCGTCAGGTCGCGGCGCACAGTGGCTTCGCTGACGTTAAGGTGCAGGCTGAGTTCATTCACCTGCGCCGAACGATGAGCACTGAGGAAATCCATGATCTGCTGATGGCGGTCCGTACGCAACATGGCGCGGCTCCATTATTGTATGGGGTATCAACCATCATCACTATAGGAAAAAAAACGTGATTTGTCAAATGATGATGGAGGGTTTCTTTTAGGGAATCTGATGAGGCCAAACCCGCGGGGCAGTCATACAGGCGGCGCGGTAATCCTCAAGAACTTTTTCAATGTGCGCCATCACCAATTCCAGGGGTGCAACGGGCAATTGCGCCTCACGTACCGCCTGTGCCTCGTCCGGCAGATACTGCTGGATCAAATTCAGCGGCAGGCGGCGGGCTGACAGGTTTTCCAGTAGACGCTCCACCGCCGCTCCAACCCCGGGCGCGCCCCAGTAATAACGAATCCGGTCAGAGAAGCTGTAGCGCCGCGATAATGCCTGTTGCAGATCGTCTCCGTGGTAATACCTGCGCCAGTGCGCCGGGTTGGCAAGCATTTCGCTTTCCAATGCCCTGCTTAACCCACTGCGCTCTTCGGGTGGCAATAACTCCATTTCAACCGCTTCGAGCGCAAACAGCGCTTCGCGGTAGGCAAAAGTCAACGCAGGCCCCACCTTGAGGATCGCAAAATGATCCTCCACCAGCATGCGCAATGCAGCCGGCGACTGATAATCGGTGGAGTGCGCCTCGTACACCATGCCGGGTATTTCCAGAATAAATGCCGACAGGGCTGCCGCTGCTTCCCGCCGGTACGGATGCAGATCCTGATCGCCAAATTCCACCCCCGGCTGCACCACCAGCGCAATCACACGCTCAAACGCATTCCCCACGCCGTGTTGCTCAAACGCCCGGCGGGTGAGCGCCAGCGTCTGGCGCGCATTTTCCACCGCCGTCACCTGCAGCTCCTCACCGGCTGCTTTGGCGCCCCCCGGCGGGGGCACTTCACTACCGATCACGTACACGGGCATGGGGGCGTCTTCGGGTAACTGTCGGGCTGCCAGTTCAGCCGCATGAGCCAGCCTGGCCGCCCGCGCAGCGCACACCTCAACCGGCAGGGGGCCGGCAGGGTCTCCACCCAGATGCATGGAAGCGTCCAGATGGATCTTGCGGTAACCAGCGCTCACACAGGCCGCCACAAGGTCACATGCTTTTTGAATGGCGCTTTCCGCCGCCTGATCCTGCCATGCGTTGGGCCCCAGATGATCGCCGCCCAGCAGCAGGCGTTCAGGGGGCAGGCCAGCTTCACGCGCCAGCCCGATCAGCATGGCGGCAAAATTTTGCGGAGTCTGGCCGGTGTACCCGCCAAACTGATTTACCTGATTGGATGTGGATTCCACCAGCAGGGGCGTGCCGTGTTGTACGGCATGGCGCATGGCGGTGCGAAGCACCACCGGATGCGATGAGCAAACCGCCGCGATCCCCACCCCGCGTCCGGCGCGGTTTTCGGCCACCATGCGAGGGAGAATTTGGTCTTGGGCATCGGTCATTTTCACCGCCATGCGCTCTCCATGTATACGTTACTCTGAATATCCTTTGTACCAGTCGGATGACGGCTGGTGCAGCGGGTAATGCTGGGTGTACGGGCGGGCAAGCGCGTCGCACAGGTGGGTGATGCGCTGCATGCGCGGACGGGCGACATGATTCAGGAAGAAATGCCGCTCCTGCCCCTGAAGTCCGGGAGCCTCCTGCCAGACCGCGCGGCCAACCGCCACACCGCTGGCGCCCTGCTGGCATGCCACCGTCACCTGGCGCAGGTAGGTTTCATAACTGACCGATGCTGAGAGCAACACCCACGGTACGGCACTGGCGGCGGTCAATTCGGCGCAGGCTTCAGCCCAAACCTGTTGGTCTGGCTGGGCGGCAATATCCAGCGGGAACTCGGCTTTCAGGATGGTGACACCCTGAATGGCGGTCAACCGGCGGGCGGTTTCGATCACCACCCTGCGGCGCTCGGCGGGCGGCAGTTTCTTCACCGCCGGGTCGGCTGAATAGGACAGCGGCTCCAGAAACAGCGGCAGGTCGGCTGCCGTGCACTCTGCCCCAACCTGCTCCACCAGCGCCTCAATGTCTCCGGCAGCGGCGGTGTCAGGGTGATAGTAAACCAACAGTTTGACCGCGCTGGCGCCCATGCGCCGCGCCTTTTTGACCGACCAGCCCGGCAGCACCTGGCTGGCGCGCGCGGTTGGGTCGCCGGTGTAACCGGTGGCTTCCACCGCCACCAGCAGACCGGTGGAACCAGGCAGGCAACCCGATGCCACACACTGCGCCGCGCCCACCTCGGGGTCAAGCAATACAGCGCTGGAAACATCAGCAAGCGCGCTCACCACCTGCTTTTTGAATTCGGTCATATCCGCATCGCTGACGCTGGATGGCGCAGCCGGGTTGAGCGCGTTGCGCAGATTGTTGCGGTGATCCAGCGCCATGATGGCGATGGCTCCGTTTGGTGTTGAACAGGCCTGCAATCCGCGCGCCTGCCCGATGGATAAAGTTGAAGATGGCATCTTACCCTCCCTGGAATTTTTCCGGTGGCTGAACCTGCCACCTTACCGTCAGTGTAATCCCATGCCGGGCGGCTGGCAAGTTCAAGGCTGCTGGGCCGGTCTGGCGCGCAACAACAGGCTGCCGGTAAAGTTCACCCTCATGCGGTTATCTCCCGCATCAAGCCTGCCCAAGCTGCGGTTTTCAACATAATCGCACACCTCGTAACTGGAAGTTGGGTGCAGACCGCGCAGTTCAATTTCGCCATTGAAAACCTCGTGCAGCCCTCCGGCAAAGAAAGCATAGTACATCTCATCACCCTTGCGGATGGCATGCGCTTCTGGCGCATCAAAAGCCAGGTCGTACAGGTTGAGGTACTCCTCCTGCGCCAGACGGGTTTCCGCATACAGCCCGAACCAGCGCAGGTACAGTTCGCGTTTTTCAGGAGTATACGGCTGCCAGTCCTCCACCCGCGCGTGCACCTGCTCACTCACCGGGTGCACAAACTTGGTGGCAGGCACGCCGCCCGCGCCCATGCCGGAGGCAAAATCCACCGCTCCGTCAGACAGTTCCACATGGTCGGCAAACACCGCTGCGCGCAGACCAAGCAGTGCCTTGTAGAATTTAATGCGCTGGCGCACCTGCGCGCTGCTGGTGGGGTCGGCGGTGACTGCCTGATCCATCCACGGCAGCAGCGAGAAGGTGATCGGCGTACCGCACGGGCAGATTTGATTGACCGACCAGGGCTTTAGCTCGCGGGTGGTCTCGTAAATGATGCGGTAAACCGTGGAAAGCGCCTCCACCGATTCCTGCGGGCGGGTGTGGTTGTGAGCGGGGTTGTAACACGGCGGCACGGTGTAGATGTTATCCAGCTTGTGACCATCGAAATCCCAATCAACCACAAAACGGCGTGTGGTCTCTGCGATATATTGCTGCACGGCAGGCAGTGAAGGGTCAAGGATCGCCAGCCCACGGTTGTTGCGCGCCGGTGAACCGTCCGGGTTGAGAATCAACCAGTCGGGGTGTTCATTGAGTAGATTTGCAGTGGCATAAACATGGCTGGAGTATTCACCCACGCCGTCCTCCACCGCCAGCGGGTACCACCAGATCTGCGCCAGCCCGCCCGCGGCATGAATGCGGTCCACCATGGCGCGCATCTCTGCGCCGCCGCCGGGGAAGGTGTCAGCCCTGGGCTGCCAGTCGCCATAATTGTCAAACCAGCGGTCGTCCAGCGTAACCCAGTGGATGTTCAATTCCTGCACGGCGGGCATGGCGCCCAGCACTTCGGCAGCGGTCACGTCAAACTCATACCCCCACGAGCACCACGCCGGGGCGAAATCTTCAGGGTGGGTGGGCGCAGGAACAAGCCCCTGGGCAGCCATCATTTGCCGGTAGACATCCAGCGGGGCGAAGAAATCACCGTTGTGAAAATAAACCAGCGCGCGCGGCGCAACAAAACGCTCCCCCGGGTGCAGGATCAGGCTGGCGCAATACGCCAGTGACATCGCCACACGCCCTTCACGGCTGGAAACCGGCAGGCTCCACTGCACCGGTTGGGGTTCGATGTGCATCAGCGCCAGACCAGCGGCGCGGTTCCACACCCCCACCACCGGCACGCCGCCCCCCTCACCACCGTCCACGTGCCCGAGGAAATTTTCCCGCTCGTATTCATCCGGCAGGGGAAAGGCAAAGTCCTGTCCCCAGCCCACCGCCGCGCCCTGCACACTCCACAGCGGGCGCTGCACATCATCCAGCACCAGCCAGGGCAGTTCCAATCGATCCAGAACCATGTCGGCATTGCCGGTATTGGTCAGGCTGGTGGTCAGGCACACACCGGGCTGATCGCGCAGCACGTCCAGATCCACCCGCACCTGCAGGCTGCCCGCGCCAGAACTGACCTCAGCCGTGAAACTGCGCCGGTCAGCAGCTCCCGCCGGGGTTTGAGTGGATGTCGCTAGTGTTTCCTCCACCACCTCTGCACCGGCAAGCAGGTTCACCCTGCCCTGAAACAGACGCAGTTGCAAATTTGCCTGCAGTCCGGCAGGGGAAAGCAGGAATTGAAGACCTGGGTGGTGGGCGATCTGCATGCGCGCTCCTTGCAAGCACAAATAATCATTATCAAACAAATATAATCAAATTATAAGCAAAGGCGCGCAGAATACAAGAGGTAAAATTCATTCAAAACGGCCGGTAAAAGGGATGCCCAACTGCCGGCAAACGCTGTCCGTGTCCCGAAGATGACGGGGAGTGTTCTCGGCGTATTCCAGACACCACAACAATTGGAAGATCGGACGGCGCTCGGCATAGCCCCCGGGCAGCGGCCGCACCCTGACATAACCATCCAGTACGGCAACATCGGCAGTGGCTTCCCACAATTCCAGCCGGGCCAGATCAGAATCAGGGAAACCCGCCCAGGCTTTGTCGAAGTCCAGCACCGTCGCCAGCCGCCAGCCCCTGCCAGCGCGTTTGAACAGCAGGTTGTAACAATGCAGATCTTCATGGCACATGCATGCACCATTTGTACCGGCAAACAAGCCTGCCTGTTTTTCAAGCAAATTCAGGAACATCTCCCGGCTGCGTTCCCCGGCGATCCAGCGGGATGCACGTGCTCGAACCGCTTCCACCCCACCTTGAGCCTGATCCAGCCCGCCTGCCCCGTTCAACTCCCCGTATGCCGGATAACGCAGGCTGTGAATGTGCGCCGCCGCCTCGCCAATACTGGCAAGGGCTGCCTTTCTGGCCGCACCGCCCAGGGATGGATATATTCCGGCCCATTCCACCCCGGCAATATGCTCCTTGATCATCCATGCAAACGGGTAATGGGCGAAACTTTCATCCACGCCGTAAATGTACGGCATGCGCAGGTTGCCCGCCTGCCCCACCCGCCGGTATATGGCGGCGCTGCGCCCAAACGGGCAGGGATACGGCGGGTTGGCTCCGGCCAGTTTGATCACCACCCGCAAGGTTGGCCGCTGCAGGTTCACCAGCAACACGCTGTAGTCCGGCTCATCCTTGGCGATTTCCACCCGCGCCACACAGGCACGCGGCCCAAAAACTGCACGTATCAATCCATCCAGTTCGTGCCGGACAGCGGAAAAATTTTTAAATCCATGCCGCGTCTCCCCGTTCATATTCGCTTAAAACCTCAATTGGAATCCAGGAAACTGATCTTGCCCGCTTTCCACCCAATGCTGGTCGGGTCGCCAATACCGCCCAGCTCCAGCCAGGCCGATTCAACGTTCATGCGGTGCTGGCGCTCCTGCCCTTCATAAGGTGTGCGCCACGACTCAGACATGCCAATGCAATACTCCAGCGAACGCTCCTCGCTCAGGCAGCGTTCCACCAGTGCGCGGATGCCTGCCAGATAGGCACGGTCGCGCGCCAGCCGCAAGCGAATCTCCGCCGGGTCACTGCTCCATCTGCCGTGCCCCTGCACCAGCACGCGCACATCCAGCCCGGTGAGCACGTCCAGCGAGCGCGCGTATTCCAGCAGCGAATGGGATGCATACGGCAGCTCCACATCCGACAGGATGTCCCCTGCACACAGCACGCCCTCCTGCGGCTCCCAGATCGATAGATGATCAGGGGTATGACCCGGTGTGTGCAGGAATTGCAGGGTCAAAGCGCCCAGTTGCAGCACCCCGCCGTGCTCAACCAGCCGGGTGGCCTGCGGAGCGCTGTAATCCTCACCTTCCACAAGAAAACCTTCTGCCCGGATGACCTTGCGCGCAAAGGCAAAATCATCCGCGGCTTTTTGCGGATATGCACTGTGGGCGATCACCTGTGCGCCCGGAATACGGCGCGGGCCCAACACATGGTCATAATCACCGTGGGTCAACACCACCGCATTAATCACAGCATTCCGGCTTTTTACCCATGCGACCAGATCATCAATCTCATCGGTGTGGATACCGGGGTCCACCAGGGCAGCCTGTCCTTCTGAAAGCCACACGGCGCTGTTCATGTCATAGTCGCGTGATTGCGAGGCGTACAGATGCGGGGTTAATGATTGCGGAACAAGGGTCATGAGGTCCTCCCTGGGTTTGCATTGAATGATGCGCTTTTCTTAAATTATAGCGGGCAGCGCACAAAATTTCTGCACCGCCCGCTCTTTCTTCACGACTTTCACCCAATCCATGCCATGACTGGCAAAAGCCCCATGCCCCCATTTCCCGAACAAACCCGTTAGCTTTGTAAAAAGAATGCCGAATTCCTGAAAAATCTACTCGTACTTCATCTTCCAGATGCCAACAGCGAAGAACAACACGGCGAAACCGAGCAGGATGCCCACCTCAGGCAGCACCCCTGCCACACCCTGCCCGCGGATAATCACATCCTTGAAGCCCTGCATGGCCCAGGTGCTCGGCAGCACGCGCACCACATTCTGATAGCCGACGGGAGTGATCTCCAACGGCCACCATGCCCCACCCAGTGCAGCCAACAACATGGAGAACAACACGGTCAGTGTACCGGCCTGTGAACGGGTGCGGGAGAAAGCGCCCAGCATGACACCCATGGCGGTTCCGGCCAGCCCAAACGCCAGCAACATCAGTCCAAGCGCAGCGTAGGATTTGCCCCAGTTGACACCCAGTACCAGCGCGCCAAACCCCACCAGGATCACCATCTGTACCACGCCCATGCCCAACCGACCCAGGATCTTGCCGGAGAAGACGGTGGCTTTACGAACCGGCATGATCATCAGGCGACGCAACGTGCCACCCAGGCGTTCATTGACAAACACTTCAGAAGCGCCCAGCAGTGTGGTGAGCACCCACGTGACCAGTTGCCCCGGTGATGATTGTTCAAAACCGTCAGCAATCTCGTTTTTGATCACCTCTCCCACCTGGGTTTGCGCGGTCACCTGGGGAGCGTCCAGGGATTCCTGCGCCTGAGCCAGGGCGGCATCAAAGTAAGCCTGTTCAGCCGCAGCATCTTCAAATGGACGCACTTCAACAGCCGCCTGCACGGCATTGTGCGCCACAGCCAGCGCGCCGCTGACCCTTTGCACGGCAGCCCCCACCGCCTGTTCCACCGACAACGCCCCGTTGCTGGAAGGCAGTGTTGCCAGTGCAACCTGCGCCTCACGGTTATCCAGCAGCACCTGGCTGAAATCAGCCGGAATGGTCAGCACTGCCACGGTTTCTTCCTCATTCAAGCGGGCGGCGGCGGTGACGGCGTCTTCCATTACAGGGCGCACCACATCCGATTGCTCCAGCACATCCACCAACTGATCGCCGAACCCGCCTTCATCCTCATTGACCACCACAAAAGCCACGCGCGGGTCTTCGTCGCTCGAGCCGTACATATTTTGCAGACCCATACCCACCACGGTGGTGAAAACAACCGGCAGCAGCAGGAAGAAAACCAGCGTGGATCGTTCAGAGAACTCGATCTTGATGTCGTTCCATGCAATCGCAAAAATCTTTTTCATCACATCACCTGCTCATTCTATGCGCCGCGTTTAGCGGTATTGGCGGCGGAAACCAAGGATGGCTACAGCAAACATCACCACAGCCATCGTGGTCAGGGCGATCAACGCGGGAACCATGTCCGTCAGGGTGGCGCCGTTGATCAGGTCATAGTAAGAATCCAATCCCCATGCATTCGGTGTGATCGCGCCGAGTGACTGTAACCATTTGGGGTAAGCCATGCGCGGCACAAAGTTGCCAGCCAGCGCAGCAAAAGTCAAATTGATGGCGGTGCCAATCGCTCCAGCCTGTCCTGGGGTGCGGGCGAACGCCGCCACCACCAACCCCCAGCCCACCGCGGCTGCCACCAGCGCAATCGTCACCAAAATGACCGCATTGGCGGGACCCCAGTTGAGATGGAAGAAATAATGACCGGTAATGATGAGAATGAGCATTTGCCCAAGGCCGGTCAAAAAAGTGCTCAGCATTTTGCCGCCCAGCACTTCCCAGCGGCGGGTGGGGCTGACCAGCATGCGCGGCAGCGTACCGTTGTCGCGTTCCACCAAAATGCTGCGCCCTGATTGCGACGTGGTGAACATCAGGTACAGGATTGCCATGCTCGGCGCCATGTAAGCCAGGTAAGAAAAGCTGTTGCCGCCTTCCGTTGCCCGCGTTTGCACGCTGATCAACTGCGCTCCAACCGTTCGTTCAATGGCTTTCCGTCCCACGGTTTCTCCCATTGCATTTAGGGCTTCCATATTAGTGCCGTCAACCCGCCCGCTCATTACCAGATTCAGCATGGTCACCCAGCCAGATACGGAGCCGTTGGTATAATCCGCCAGCACGGTGTCAACAATCGAGCGGACGATGCCTGCTGAAATGGACCTGCCCGGGTTGGCGTAAACGATCACCACGCTGGGTTCACGGCCAAGCACCCCGGTCGGATCGCCCGAACGCATATCCGGCGGCAAAATCGCTTCGGAAAAATCAGCCGGGATGATCACCACCGCGGCCAGCTTGTCGTCATCCACCAGTGCACGCGCCGCTTGTTCGTCATCCATCATTTGCGGCTCAACCAGGTCAGCCAGATCTTCTGATTCAAATGCCCCGGTCAGATACTCCGAAAACTCACCGTAGCCATCGGCAAGGTCGTGATTGACCAGCGCCACCGGGATATCCTGCAACATGGAGCTCCCGTCGCCCCCACCAAATGCAGCCACGATCACCAGGGTCAACGCCAGTGGCGAGACCAGCATCAGAACCAGCGCCACGGGGTCGCGAAAGGTGATGCGCAAATCTTTTAATGCAATATTCCAGGCTTTTTTCATGAGGACACCTCAGTCACGTAACGCGCGGCCGGTAAGATGCAGGAAAACCGCCTCGAGATTGGGCTCCTGAATATCCACCGAGCGGATTTTGATCCCCAGATCATTGGCGCAGGTGATGGCTGGAGCCAGGGCCACCTCGGCTTCCGGAACCATCAGCACCACCTGATGATCGGTTGAATCGGCATTGATCACATCCGGCAACTGGCGCAGGCCGCCCAGCAGGCGCTCCACGTCCTGCAACTCACCCAGGTGCAGGCGCAGGGTTTCATGCTCGCCCACCAGGTGGGTCAGTTCCTTTTGCGTGCCGACCGCGATCATCTGTCCGTGGTCAATGATGCCAACCCGATGAGATAACTCCTGGGCTTCTTCCATGTAATGAGTGGTGTACAGAACGGTCATGCCCTGGCGGTTAAGGTCTTTGACGGCATCCAGAATGTTGCGACGCGACTGCGGGTCAATACCAACGGTCGGCTCATCCATGAAGACCACTTTTGGCTCGTGCAGCAGCCCCACCGCAATGTTCAGGCGACGTTTCATGCCGCCCGAAAAGGTTTGAACGCGGTCTTTGGCGCGTTCGATCAAACCAACCTGCTCAAGCACCCGGTCAATGCGGGTGCGCAGCGCGGCGCCATCCAACCCGTACATGCGGCCCCAAAAATCGAGGTTCTCGCGGGCGGAGAGCGTGTCGTACAGGGCCAGGTCCTGGGGAACCACGCCGATCAGGCGTCGCACCTGCATGGGCTGGGCGGTGATCGAATAACCACCGATCACGGCATCCCCGGCGGTGGGGGTAAGCAGGGTGGAGAGCATGGAGATGGTGGTGGTTTTCCCCGCCCCGTTGGGTCCCAGCAGACTGAACACTTCCCCTTCTTCAATGAAGAACGAAACGCCCTTGACTGCTTCATGGGTTCCGTAGTGTTTCTTAAGATCATGGGTTTCGAGAATGGCTGACATGGACTTTCCTTTCACATCAAATATTTCTGAGACTGGGACGGAAGCGGGCACACCTGTTGCTCCCGTCGTGCCTAACTATACTTACCGAAGCGCATATCCGCACGTGCCAATGGTCACGTGCGGGTCATATGGAGAGTTGCCTGTTCGCTCCGTGTTATAATCCCAAACAATCGACATCAAGGAGCAAGATATGCGCAAATGGATTCTCGCAGGATTATTACTGGCCATTATGCTTGGCGTAACGGCCTGCACCGGCGGCGGTGATTCAGCCGCAGCGCAGGCTGTTGAGAGTTATTTCGAAGCCGTGGTCACCGGCGATGCCGACGCCATGTCCACCCTCGTGTGCCCCGAATTTGAAGACATGGCTTACCTGGAAATGGACTCCTTCATTGGCGTAACCGCTGAAACCGACAACGTGGTTTGCACCCAGAGCGGTGAAGGCGACGCTGTGGAAGTGACCTGCACCGGTAAAATTTTGGCGAGTTACGGCAACGAGCAACAGGAATTTGACCTGGCTGGCCGCACCTTTGATGTGGTCAATCGGGAGGGCGAGTGGCTGGTATGCGCAAGCCGCTAGGCTTTCTCCGCCAGTACATCCTCACCCGTGAAAATTTTATTGCGCTGGCGTTGTGCCTGATCATCATCCTGGTGGTGATCGTCACCGCCGACAGCGCCCCGCTGTGGATCTACCAGGGCTTCTAGCCTGCCTGCAACCCGGTCAACCGAGCACCCACCCCTTCCATGACGCTGACGCACATCCTGATCTTCCTGGCCGTCACGCTGGCCTACCGGCTGGCGTTTTCGCGCGCCCGCCTGGCAAGCGGTCGTGTATACGCCCTCACCGCCATCAGTGCGCTGGCGGTGTACTGGATGCAGCCATCCGTGCCGGTGCGCTACATGGATTACTGGCTGCCCACACTCACCCTGGCACTTGCCGGGCTGGGTTGGGCGCTCACCGCCAAACCAGAAGAACGCTCCCGGCGTGAGACGCTGTGGGGGCTGATCATCCTGGTGGGGGTGGCGCTGCTGGCAGCCGCCTTGCGTTACCTGCCCTTTGATCTGCTCCTCACCCCCAACCGCCCGCCGCACATCTGGCTGGCCGCCGGTATGGCTGTCCTGGCCGGTTTGATCGGCTGGGGGCTGGCGCGCACGGTTACCGGCAGGGCGGCATATGCCGTGCTGTGGGCCGCCATCGCAGGCCTGGTGGCGCTGCTGCTGGCGCTTAAAACCCCCTCCATTGCGCTGGGGATCAGCGTTGGGCTGCGGGACCTTGCCGGGCAGGGCGTTGAACGCGCCTCGGCGCTGGACATCCGCTGGCTGGGCTTCTCATACCTGTCTTTCCGCCTGATCCACACCTTCCGTGACCGGCAGGCGGGCCGCCTGCCAGCCGTGAGCCTGCCCGAGTACGTCTCTTACGCAGTGTTCTACCCGGCTTTCACCGCCGGTCCCATTGATCGACTGGATCGTTTCATCAAGGACCTGCGCAAACCACTCACGCTGGCGGTTGATGACTTCTCCTTTGCCGCCAAACGGCTGGCGTTGGGACTGCTTAAGAAGTTCGCCATCGCCGACAGCCTGGCACTGATCGCGCTCAATGCCCAGAATGCGTGGCAGGTGCAGGGAGCCGGCTGGGCATGGCTGATGGTGTACGCCTACGCCTTCCAGATCTTCTTTGACTTTTCAGGCTACACTGACATTGCCATCGCCATCGGGGCGCTGGCGGGTGTGCGTCTGCCCGAAAACTTCAATGCGCCCTATCTCAAGCCCAATCTGACCCAGTTCTGGAACAACTGGCACATGACGCTCACCACATGGTTCAGGGGGTACTACTTCAACCCCATCACCCGCCAGTTGAGGCGCACAAAAATATCCACCACCGCCACCCTGTTGATCATGCAGATCTCGACCATGATTTTGATTGGTCTGTGGCATGGGGTCTCATGGAATTTTGTGTTGTGGGGCATGTGGCACGGGCTGGGCATGTTCGTGCAAAACCGCTATTCAGAATGGGTGGGAACGCGCCTGCCCGACCTGGATCAGCGTCCCCGCCTGCGGGCCGTTTTCACCATTGCAGGCATACTGTTGACCTTTCACTATGTGGCGCTCGGCTGGGTGTGGTTTGCCCTGCCCACACCGGATGCAGCCGTGCAGGTTTTCAGCCGGTTGTTTGGTTTTTAGGCAATTGACAGGATAAAACCCTTCAATATGAAAAAACTTCTGCCCGTAACGGCATTTCTGATCATCCCCATCGCGGCACTGGCGCTCTCCGCCTGCGCGCCTGCCCGGGTGCAAGCCGCAGCCGCGGACCCCCTGCAGGCCACCCTGGACGCAGCCGTCACCTCCGTCAGTATGAGCCTGACCGGCACGGCTGCCGCGCTGCCCACCTTCACCCCAACGGTGACTTCCACCCCCGAGCCAGGGGTCACCC
>DAOUGC010000260.1:0-1836 GCA_034429695.1 Levilinea sp. | reverse complement strand
ATATCCACTTCTTCAACCATGAACGGATACAATTGAAAACAAGACAGACACCCGCTCAAGTCAGGTGCCTGTCCACTTAGCCCGGAGGCCGCTTTCTTTTTTTGTCTACCCTATGGGGGGCAGTTCATTTTGCAGAGGTTTTTTATTACTGGTTTATTCAGGCGGATTATCCAACCGCAAGCCATGGCCACGAACCGTGATGACATAGTTATGGTTGGCATCCAGCGAGAGCAGTCGGTCACGCAATCGGCGCACCATGGCATCCAACGCCTGTTCTGATACACCCTCAGCCTCCTCACTGCCCCACACCACGTTGATTAACTCAGTGCGGCTGACCACCTTGCCCTGTTGATCATACAGCGCCTGCAGGAAGCGGAACTGGGATGCAGATAGCGGCGGGATCATCTCCTGCTGCCCGATCCACACCCGCCTGGAACGCCCATCCAGGAAAAGCTTTCCTGTGCGTTTGCGATTGGGCGTGAACCCGGAATCCATGGGCATGGTGGAATCAGAACTGAGGAAGACAAAGTTTTGCACCAATGCCACCTGCAGCAGGTCCCCATCGCTCAGAAAAACCGGTTCCTCGATGCGTTGGGCTTTGCAAAAGGTGCCATTTTTGCTTCCCAGGTCCTCCAGCAGTACACCATCGGCATCCGGCGTCATCCTGGCATGGTAACGCGACACCTGGCGATCAGGGATGACAATATCACAGGAGGCATCGCGCCCCAATAACAATGGGCGATCGATTAACCAGCGCTGACCGTTAAGCGGGCCAGCCTGGCCAATTAAAACAGGAAGATTGGTACTGACGCTGTCCATCCTGCCTCCAGCGGCTGAATTCATGATTCTCAAGCTTCGAGGTATAATAATAGCAGAAAATGAGATTTTAGTGTGACTGATATTCAACGGGGCAGGTGCGGTAGACGCCGACACTCCGCACACCTGATCACAGTGATGAAGAAGAGGATTCGATCATGCCGGTCCCGCTAAAAACCGGAGAAATCCTGCGCGGGCGCTACAGGATCAATCGCATCATCGGCCAGGGTGGCATGGGTTCCATCTACCTGGCGGATGATATGCGCCTGGAAGGCCGCACCTGTGCGCTCAAGGAAGTGGAGCATGACCGCTCACTTCCACCTGATCTCCTGCGTGAAGCCAGGGATCAATTTTTGCGCGAAGCCACTGTGCTTGCCCGTCTGGATCATCCCAACCTTCCAAAGGTTTCCGACTTCTTCTCAATTGCATCGCGTGACTACCTGGTGATGGATTACGTCCCGGGGAAAGATCTGCGCACCATGATGCTGGATGCCCGCCAGGCAAACCAGTTTTTGGACGAGCACGACGTACTCAACTGGGCTGCCCAACTGGCGGATGCCCTGAATTTCCTGCATCATCAAGAACCGCCCATTCTCCATCGCGACATTAAACCCAGCAACCTCAAGGTGACCCCCAGCGGATTGCTCAAACTGGTGGATTTTGGTCTGGTCAAACTGCTTGCCCCCGGTGAAGTGACCATCACCATCCTGCAGGGGCAGGGAACCGCTCTCTATACCCCGCTGGAGCAATATGGTGGCGACAGCGGCCATACCGATGTACGCACTGATATTTATGCGTTTGGCGCCACCCTGTATCACCTGCTTACCAATCAGGCTCCGGCCGACGCCCGCGAACGCTTTCTGAGTCCTGAGGCTTTATCCCCTGTGCGCCAGATCAACCCCGCGGTCAGCCTGCGCACTGAACGAGCCATCCAGTGGGCCATGAGCATGCACCCGGATGACCGACCTGAGTCAATCGAAGTCTTGCGCCAGGCGCTGGTCGGTGATCACCCCACCCTGC
>DAOUGC010000259.1:0-16754 GCA_034429695.1 Levilinea sp. | reverse complement strand
AAACCTGGAAAGAACTCAATAGTCAGTGTGTGTATGTGCTCGACAGCTATCCAATTGCTGCCTGTGACAATTACCGCATCTGTCGCTCACGTCGCTATCAGGGGGAGGTCTGGCGGGGTCGCCAGGCCAGTAAGCGGCGCTTCTTTTACGGCTTGAAAATCCATATTATGGTCACCGAACAGGGCCAACCGGTCGATTTCTTTTTGACACCTGGCAGCACCAGTGACACCAGCGCCTATCGCTTGTACGACTTTGACCTCCCTCCGCAATCTTGGATTACCGCAGACAAGGCGTATACCGACTATGATGTCGAGGATGCTCTCAATGAGGCTGGGCTGCGAATGAAGCCCCTGCGCAAGAGCAATTCCAAACGTCCTTTTCCACCGTGGATCTGTTACTTGCAATCCACCATTCGGAAAATTGTCGAAACCACTGGCAGCATGCTGGAACGGTTGCTGCCGAAATCCATTCATTCGGTTACCGCCAGAGGGTTTGAGCTGAAAGTCGGCCTGTTTGTCCTGGCCACTAGCCTGAATTTCCTTTGGTAGCAACTTGGGTTATAATAGATACATCCCATTGCTTGGAGCAAGCGACATGGAAACAACCTCGCCTGTCGAAAATGCATCCGTTCAAAAACTTCCGCCCAACGTTTGGATTATGACGATCACGTCTTTTCTGACCGACGTATCGTCCGAAATGCTGATCAATCTGCTGCCGTTATTCCTGTCAACCGTGCTGGGAGTAAGAACATCACTGATTGGTTTGATTGAGGGCATTTCTGAGACAACCGCCAGCCTGATGAAGATCTTTTCCGGGGCGCTTTCTGATCGGCTTGGAAAACGTAAATCACTGGCAGTATTGGGGTATGGCCTGTCCAGTCTGGCCAAACCTTTTCTCTATTTTGCGTCCACCTGGGGCTGGGTTCTGGGGGTTCGTTTCAGTGATCGCCTGGGCAAGGGTATCCGTACCGCCCCACGGGATGCCCTGCTGGCTGGCAGCATCAATGACAAACAACGCGGGCTGGCCTTCGGGTTGCACCGCGCTGGAGATACCGCCGGCGCATTTGTGGGACTGGGCATCGCCGTACTGGTCATCTGGCTTAGCCAGAAAAATGCCGCCCTGCTGACCCGTGAAACCTTCCAATCGCTTGTGCTGGTGTCCATCATTCCGGCGTTTTTGGCTGTGCTCGTGCTTGCCCTGGGGGCAAAAGAGGTTTCTCCAGCCAAAAAGCACAACCTTCCATCATTTTCCCTCAAGGGTATGCCGCGTGATTTTAAAGTCTATCTGGCGGTGGTGGTCTTGTTCACCCTCGGCAACTCTTCTGACGCATTCATCATCCTGCGCGCACAGGAACGCGGCCTCACCCTGTTGCAAGTGATGGGCATGATGATGACCTTCAGCCTGGTTCTGGCTTTGCTATCAGGGCCAGCCGGCGCACTATCAGACCGGATCGGGCGCAAGCGCATGATCCTGTTTGGGTGGCTGGCTTATGGGCTGGTTTATCTGGGGTTTGCACTCGCAAAAACCGGCGGCGCCATCTGGCTCTTCTTCGGTCTGTACAGTCTGTATTACGCCATGACCGAAGGCGCAGGCAAAGCCCTGATAGCCGACCTGGTCCCGGATGAATCACGGGGAGCAGCATATGGGTTGTATTCAGCGGCGATAGGGATTACAGCTTTTCCGGCCTCATTCATTGCCGGGTTGCTCTGGCAGGGTGTGGGCAATTGGAAGGGATTGGGGGCCTCAGCGCCGTTCTTCTTTGGCATGGCGCTGGCTCTGTTGGCCGGTATTCTCTTCGCGACGTTGCTTCGCCGGCAGGAGAACACGGCCCAAAACTAACGTTTCAGGATGCTGATGGTTTCGATGTGGAAAGTTTGCGGGAACAGATCGAATGGCATCACCTGTTCCAGGTGATAACCGGCTGCCAGCAAGCGTTTGACATCCCTCGCCAGTGTCGACGGATCGCATGAGACATAAGCAATCGTCGCAGGCGACATTCTCACCAGCGCGTCAAGAACGTCACGCTCCAACCCCGCTCTGGGTGGGTCAACAATGGCGATATCGGGCTGAACCTGCAGGTTTGGCAACACCTTTGCAGCCGCACCCTCATAAATGGACACATTTTCAAACTCTTGAAGGTTGGTGGCAAAATCCTGCACCGCCCAGGGGGAAAGCTCAACACCGATCACTTCACCCACCCTGCCCGCCATGAATGCGCTGAACAGCCCCACCCCGCAGTACAGATCAAGCAGAATGGTGTTGGGTTGCAGATTTAGGTTGTCCAGCAGATGCTGAACCATCGCTTCCGCCTGGCGCGTGTTCACTTGAAAAAAGGACGGCGCTGAGACGAGAAACGTACGTCCCATCACATCCAGGGTGATGTAATCATTTCCGGAGAGCACCACAGGCCCGTCCGGCCCCATGTGCACTGCCGAAATGGGCATTTCCACCTCAAACTCAGGCGCCTGGGGATCTTCACTTTCCAGCACCATTAGAACCTGGTCTTCTCCATCCAAACGCAGCTCAACCCGTTCCAGCAGCGGCACGGCTTCCATATCAAGCTGGGGCCAGGTTTCATTGATTGGTCCTTCGGGCAAATGACACTCGCGGATCGGGAAGACTTCATGCTCCTGTTGTTTGTAATAGCCCAACCTGCCATCTGATGTGATCTGGAACTGCACCGTATTACGGTAATACCATTCATTGGGTGAACCCACCACCGGGCGCACCGGGGGGTTGTCAACCCCGCCAATGCGGGTCAATTGCTCTCGCACCACGCCGGTTTTCACCAGCAATTGCCGCTCATAAGGCATGTGCTGATAATGACACCCCCCGCAAACCCCAAAATGCACACAACGCGGTGTGATTCTTTCGGATGATGGTTTGATCACATTCACCAGGCGGGCAATGGCATGTCCGCGTTTCTCTTCAATTATTTCAACCTGAACCGTCTCCCCCTCCATGCCAAAGGGAACAAACACTGCTCTGCCATCCGGCAGACGTCCCATGGCGTTGCCGCCGTAAACCATACCGGTGAGATTGATGATGTGCAATGAGTGGGAAGTTGTGGGTTCAGTCATGGGTTCCTCAAGTTCAATTGTAATCGTTTTTTCTGCTTGACTTTCATCTCTTTCTCATCTATTATTAATACAATAATTATCGTTTTAGGAGGCGTTTTTGCGCGCTCACACCAATTGAGACCATCCGGCTTTTCATATGCCGGTTTTTAATTTAATTGATCACAGTTGTGCAGCATATAGCGAGGAAATCCTTGGGGATAACATACAGGCGGGGAGAACGGTTATTAAATTCATAATAATTATGTATAATATGGGTAGAGGGGATATGCTGATCATTGCGCCGGATTCTATTCCAGGAGATATCAAATGAAACAATACGGACTGCCCGGAGGTATTCTGCTGGCTGGAATACTCCTCCTGTTGTTTTCATGGACCAGTAACGCGGTGGCTTCAGCACAGGGAGAAGGTGACATCCCCAGGGGAGGGGCGTTATATGATAACTGGTTCGTTGTACTGGACACTGCCCCACCCGATGGGGACATGCCCATGTGGGCGCGCCAGACCACCAATACGCGCAGCGGTGCTGACACATGGCGTTGTGTTACCTGTCATGGATGGGATTATCAGGGCAATGTGGGAGCCAACCGCACCGGCAATAATTTCACTGGTTTCCCGGGGGTATATCAAGCCGGTGAAAAGATGAGCCAGGCAGAGATCATCGGGCAGTTGACCGGTGAACGGGACCCCGCTCATGACTTTTCACCTTATCTTTCCGAAGAGGACATGGACGATCTGGCTGTCTTCCTATCCGATGCTTTGATTGACGACAATCAGTTCATCGACCTGCAAACTCGTCAGGTGATTGACGGGGACGTGCAACATGGTGAGGCGCTGTATACCCAGAGCTGCGCTGATTGCCATGGCAATGATGGGAACACGCTAACTTTCCGTTTTGAGGGCATGACCACCGGGCTTGGTACACTCGCGGCGGTGGAACCCTGGCGGTTCCTGCATAAAACCCGCTTTGGCACCCCCGGAACGGACATGCCCATCGGACACGAACTGGGGTGGACCCCACAGGATGGGCGTGATGTGCTGGCTTATGCACACAGTGCTTTTCCATCTGAGATGGAACCCGGCGAACAACCCCCCGCCATGTCAGAGAGCGATCAGGCGGAAAGCGAAATCGCAGCCGAGCCTGCCAACTCATTCATCACCGGCCTGCTTACCGCATTTGGCGCCATGGCCACCAGCCTGGGCTTTGCCGTCTTGCTTGGTGCAAGCCTGGTTGGTGTCATTTTCCTCATTGTTTGGATCATCAGAGGACGGAGATAGACGATCAATGGAAAAATTCCTGGAAAGACTTCGTACCTTGTGGTCAAAACCCGTCTTTCGCATTGGCGGAGGATTGGTACTCGTTTTGATCATCGTTGCTGCTGGAGGAGGTCTGTACCTATCCCAGCGGGCGCCCGCCCAGCCCATTGATTTCCCCCATAATGTGCACGTCGGCCTGGGGGCTGAATGCCAGTTCTGTCATGTGGGCGTGACCTGGAGCGACACCGCGGGACTTCCTGAAACCGACAAGTGTTGGAGTTGTCACGTTCAGATCGACAAGCAATCGGCTGAGCTGGACAAACTGGCTGAGTTTGCCGCCTCAGGAGAACAGATACCTTGGACGCCTGTGTTCATCCAGCCCGACTTTGTCCATTTCCCCCACCAGAACCATGTGGCGGCGGGTCTCTCCTGTGAGACCTGTCACGGTGACATCGGCAACCAGCGTGTGGCGGAGCCCATCGCCAGACAAAACATGGGTTGGTGTCTGGATTGCCATCAAAAAATGCAACCGGAAGAGTTCAAACATCTCTCCGATTGCTCAACCTGCCATTATTGATCCATTCAGAGGAAACCGAATGAGCGAAAAAATATCACGCCGTGCATTTCTGAAGCTCGCAGGCGCATCCGCATTGGCCACGGCGGTCCTCACTGGCTGTGGTCCTGCGTCCCGTTACGTGGTCAGGCGTCCATATACCAACATGCCGGAATACCAGGGGGTGGGAATCAGCACTTATTACGCCACCACCTGCCGTGAGTGTCCGGCTGGATGCGGTCTGATCATGCGCACCTTTGAAGGCCGCGCCATCAAAGCCGAGGGCAACCCGGAGCACCCCGTCAACCGGGGGAAAATCTGCTCCAAGGGCCTGACTGCCGTTCAGGGTCTGTACAATCCTGACCGCAACACAGAACCGGGGCAACACGCTCGCAACAGTGACACCTTTACCCCCATCACCTGGGAAGCTGCCATTCAAACATTGACCGATGCTTTTAGCAGCGGTGATGGTGTGGCTTTCCTGCTGGGGCTTGCTCCTGATCACCTTTTTGATCTGGTCACCGAACTATGCGACCAGATCGGTGCACCCCCACCGGTACGCTACGGCGCCACCGCCATGCTGGATGGACGCAATACGCTGCTTGAAGCGGTACGCAGCGTATATGGCAAACCCCGCCTACCGTTCTTCGACCTTTTCAACGCCGATTTTGTGATTAATTTCGGCGCCAACTTCTTGGAATCATGGCTTGCCCCGGTCACCTACAGCCGGGCGTACGGGCATTTCCGCCAGGGCCGCCCCGCCCGCGGAACGTTGATCTCCTTCGAACCGCGTCAATCCCTCACCAGTGGAAACGCAGATGAATGGTATCCGGCTTATCCAGGCAGCGAGGGTATTGTTGCCGCCGCCATTGGCAACGTGGTGGCGGGTATGCGCGGTGCTGACGCCGGACCCTTCGATGGCTATACGCTGAAAGACGCTGCCGATGCCAGCGGCATTCCACTGGGGACGCTCGAAACCATCGCCAGCCGTTTCGCACAATCACCGGCGCCGCTCGCTCTGCCCGGCAGTATACTTGCCGGTGCCGAAGATGGCTTGGAGGCCGTCCGCGCAGTTCTGTTGCTCAATCAGATGGTTGGCAACACGGGACAACCAGGTGGCGTTTTCCTGACCCAGGATGACTTTGATCGTCCGGCTGTGTCCTCATTTGACGAGGTCAACGCGCTGGTCGAACGCATGAACAGCGGCCAGGTGAAGACGTTGCTGATCCACGGCGTGAACCCTGTATTTGAATTGCCCACAGCCCTTGGTTTTGAGGCAGCCCTTCAAAACGTGCCATCAGTGATCTCTTTTGCTTCATTCCCCGACGAGACCGCTTTTGCCAGTGACATGGTCCTGCCCGATCACACATCACTGGAATCCTTCGGGTATCAGGTGGCGTTGCCAGGGGCAGATCGCCCCACCATGTCTGCCATGCAACCGGTGGTGGCGCCGCTATACAACACCCGTTCCACCGCTGACGTGCTCATCGCAGCCAGTAATGGCGCGCTACCCTATACCGATGAAGTGGATTTCATCCAAAACCGCTTACTGCCCTTGCTGGGGGAAACGGGCGGAACCTTCAGCGCGCCAGAAGTACTCAGCTTCTGGACCCAGTGGCTGCAAAAAGGCGGCTGGTGGAGCACCCGCCCTGAAATGGCAACCGGTGCGGTTGAGGTGGACCCGGAGAACAACAGCCAGCCGTTAAATCTCACCACGCCGGAACACACCCCTGAAGAGGGTCCGTTGCATCTGGTGGTTTATGCCGGCCTGATGGGTGATGGCAGTGTGGCAAACCGTCCGTGGATGCAGGAAACCCCCGATCCCATGACCACCGTCACCTGGAATTCATGGGTCGAGATCCACCCGGAGACGGCCGAACGACTGGGGTTGCACCACGATGATATCGCCCTGATCAAATCAGACGCAGGCGAAGTGGAGGCAGCCGTGTATGTCTACCCGGCCATCCGCCCTGACACCGTGGCAATCCCGTTTGGGCAGGGACACACCGCCCTGGGCCGCTACGCAGCCGGACGCGGAGTCAACCCCGCTCATCTGCTGGGTGTGACACTTAACGACAACGGCGATCTGGCTTTTGGCAGCACACTGGTGACCGTGGAAGCAACCGGCCGTCGAAGGCCACTGGCCAGGCTGGAAAGCATTGACGGCGTTTATGGGGCCGAACACTAATTACAGGGAGGAGAGAAACATCATGGCTCAAGAACAGGCCCCCAAAAAATGGGGCATGGTGATCGACCAGGATCGTTGCAATGGGTGCAATGCCTGTGTGACCGCCTGTTCAATGGAAAATAACATTCCATGGACCGGCGAAGACGAAGTGGCTTATGGACGCAGCCTGCACTGGATCCGCACCCAGCGCTACTGGAGCGGCGAGTACCCCGCCGTCAAACCCGATTTCACCCTCATGCTATGCCAGCAATGCGGGCATGCCCCGTGCGAACCGGTGTGTCCGGTGTTCGCTTCGGTTCACTCAGAAGCCGAACAAATCAACCTGCAGGTGTACAACCGCTGCATCGGCACACGTTACTGCGCCAACAACTGCCCGTACCTGGTGCGCGTTTATAACTGGTTCGATTACGAGATCCCCGAACCCCTGAATTTCTATCTCAATCCCGATGTCACCGTCCGGCGGCGCGGCGTCATGGAAAAATGCACCTTCTGTGTGCAGCGCATTCAGGCAGCCAACCGGCAGGCAAACATGGAAAACCGGGAAATCATGGATGGTGAAGTCGTTCCGGCCTGCGCGCAAGCCTGTCCATCCGACGCGATCATCTTCGGGGATCTTTCTGACCCTGAAAGCCGCGTCAGCCAGGCAGCCCGCAGCCAGCGCCGCTTCCAGATCCTCGATTATCTGGGCACCGAACCCAGCGTCATCTATCTGAAGGGAGAAGGAACGTATGGCGGCTGAAGTCTATACCGACGTTCGCATCAGAGATTATCCGGAGGATGATCCCCGACAGCATTTGATGCTGGATCCTCTACCGCGCGAAGAAATGAACCGCATGGTTCTGCAAGCCATGACCACCACCACTCCGGCTTACTGGATCTGGCTGATCGCGCTCGGCCTTGGAGTGGCAGTATTCCTGTTCGGAGCATGGGGTTGGACCATCTTCAACGGCATCGGCTGGGCAGGCATCCGCCGTCCCACTTTCTGGGGTATCTTCATCGTCACCTTTGTGTTCTGGATCGGCATCAGCCATGCTGGAACCTTTGTTTCGGCAATCCTGCGCGTGTTTAAAGCCGAGTTCAGACGCCCATTCACACGGGCAGCCGAATTGATGACCACCTTTGGTCTGGCTGCCGGTGCGCTTTACCCATTGATCCACCTTGGGCGTGTGTGGGTTTTCTACTGGATGATCCCCTACCCCAACGCGCGCTGGTTGTGGCCAAACTTTAAGTCCCCCCTGGTCTGGGATTTTCTGGCCATCACCACCTACCTGTTGAGCAGCACCATTTACCTGTACCTGCCACTGGTTCCAGACCTTGCCATGGCACGCGACCGGACCACCGGCATCCGTCACTTTTTCTACCGCATCCTGGCGCTGGGGTGGCGCGGAACCGAGGCTGAGTGGCTGCGCATCCGAAAGGCGATTCAAATATTCGCCGTTGCCATCATCCCGGTGATGTTCTCGGTGCACACCATTGTGTCGTGGGACTTCGCCACATCACAGGTGGCTGGCTGGCACTCCACCATCTTCGGGCCTTACTTCATCATCGGCGCCATCCTCTCGGGTGTATCGGCAGTGGTGATGATCCTGTACGTGTTGCGCTCCACCATGGTCAACATGAAGTACTTCATCCGGCTCGAGCATTTTGACGCGCTGGGCAAACTGGTACTGATCTTCTCGATGGCCTGGGCGTACTTCTTCTTCAACGAGTACATTCTGGAATGGTATGGCGGATATGCTTCCGTCCGTGCGATCCTGTTTGAACATGCCACCGGTCCCCGCGCCTGGATCTGGATCCTGATGCTGGTCTGCAACATCGCCATCCCGTGGTTGACCCTGTGGAACAAAGGTGTGCGCCGCAACCCATTGTTGATGTTCATCATCACCACCATCATCAATGTGGGTATGTATGCCGAGCGCTTCACCATCATCCCCATGGTCATGGCTCACCAGCGTTTCCCATTTGACTGGGGCGAGTACACCCCCCGCCCGGTGGAAATCAGCATTGCCTTCGGCACATTATGCCTGTTCCTGTTCCTGTATCTGCTCATGTCCCGTTTGATCCCGCTGGTCCCCGTCTGGGAAGTGCAGGAAGGTCAGGAAGCTCACCGGTTGCGCAAGATCGGACGCACCACCCTGCCATCCGTCACGGATTTGGAGTAAGGAGAATATCATGGCAGACACCTGTGCATATATTGCCCTCTTCCATGAAGACAAGGTGGACACCGCCGCAGAAGCCGTGATCCGCCTGCGCTCGTTTGGGCTGCGGGACAAGGATATTGCCGTCCTGTCAGGGGTTCCATACGGCGAGAAGATCCTCGGGCGGCCCATGGCCTGGACGCGGATTCCACTGATTGCCATGGCAGGCGCGGTGGTGGGCTTGTTGACCGCACTGGCAATGGTTTTTATCCCACAACTTCAATATCCCCTGGTGGTGGGCGGCATGCCTTATGTGGCAGTGCCCACCTCCATTGTGGTGGTGTTCGAGTTGACCATGCTGGGTTTATTACTCAGCACCTTCATCGGGGTGTTTATTGAAACCATCTCTCCCAGCTTTGGGCCAAAGGTTTATCACCCCAAAATCAGCGATGGCTACATTGGAGTGGTATACAACTGCCCATACCGTGAGGATCAACGCATCCAGGATGCCATGGTTGAGCTGGGAGCTGAAATTGTCACCCCGGAGGGAAAGCCCGCATGACCAAACGTCTGATACTTTTATTTGGAGTGCTCATCACTCCATTGATTCTGGGCTTGCTGTTCACCTACGACGTGATCAAAATCAACTGGGTCAGCATGATGGAGGTTCAGCCTTCCTTCCGCGCCCAGGAAGACCCTTTACCTCTCCCCGCCCGGTCCATCCCGGTGGATGGAGCGGTTTACATCCCCGGTCTTGGAGCGCCCGTCAACCCGGTTGACGCTGATGACGTCTCACTCCACCGTGGCGAGGAACTTTATGCAGTGCACTGTGCTTTATGCCACGGCGCATCCGGCGAGGGAAATGGACCTTTTGCTGCCTTTCTGGAAAACAAACCCGCCAACCTGCTGGAAGGCAACGCCGCCACCCAGTCAGACGGAGCCATGTTTATCGTCATCTCCAACGGCATTCCTGGCCGAATGCCATCCATGCGCTCCAACCTGCCCACTGCCAGAGACCGCTGGGACGTGGTCAACTTTATCCGTTCGTTGCAGCAGGGAGGACAGTGAACCATGTTGAGAGGTAACCGCATCTGGCTGGCAATCGCCGCGCTGTTTCTGTTCCAATCTGCACTGATTGCATTTCTGGTGATCTTCCCCACCATTCGCCCTGCGCCGCCTCAAGCCACACCCATTCCCATCCTGCCTGCGGCCACGCTGCCCCCTGAGCGCATCCTCGCGGAGGAAAAAACCATCACCAGTGGCGAATGTGAGGTGCGCGCCCTGGGGGTGATTGATGCCTGGATCATCGCCGGAAAACCGCAGGACGAACCCTTTGAGTTTGAGAGCTTGAATGGCGAGGTGTGCTCTGCCACCTTCGCCGACATCTTCCCGTTGTTTGATGAGCCAAACATCTGGTATGGCGGTTCAAATGCATGCTCGTCCTGTCATGGGCCTGATGTGGAACAGGCAGCCGGACGTTTGAGTCTGGCTTCCTATGACGATATTGTTGCCGGATCACGGCGTGAGAGCGCCGACCAGACAGGGGTGGACATTCTGGGTGATGAAACCAGCTACGAAAAATCGCTCATGCACGTGATGATTGTGACCAAAGCCATGCCCATCGGACGGCCACCCGACTCTCATCCTGAGGGACCGGTGATTTCCGTTGGTCAGGTAAACGAATAAGAAAAAAGGACGGCCAGAAGAGCCGTCCTTTTACTTTTTGGAGATATATCACTTAATCGACATTTGATAATGGGTGTAATTGCCCGCCACTCCTGAGTACACCACAAAATTGGTGTCATAAGACCCCGCAATGACTGCCTGCAATTGCATCACCACGTTTAACGTTTCCCCCGGCTGGATGGTTTGGTCCAGCTTGTAGTTGATATTGCCTCCATACTTGCGCTTGCCAAACGTCTCAGGGCTGATCGCCAGCACCTTTACGCCATTAAAGAAGTCCTCATCCAGCCCGATTTCACTGATCTCTACTGCACGGTTGCCCGTGTTCTGAATACTGATCTTGTAGACAAAGGTCTCACCCACATTCACGCTGGTTGGGGCATTCACTGTCACGGCTACATTGGGTGGCCAGAAGGTTTTAATGACCCACCCCCCGAAGAAGACAAAGCTTAACGCACAAATGGCTACCAACCCCAGCGTACCCAGGATGATGCCATTCCGCAAACGCGGATTGATGCCCTTCGGACGAGCTGGCGGCACGACTTCAGGCGATTCGATTTCGGTCACCATTCTCACCGGGCGCGAGGGAGTCAATAACGGCGTTTCAGCCGGTGTGACTTCCTTGATCGGCGTCACCGCACGGTCAATGATCGCACGGTCAATCACCGTTACCTGCTCACTCACGGCGGGCGGTAAAACGGGCTGAGCTGGTTCATCGCCGCACAGGAGGCGCAGGGCTGATATGAAAGAGTCCATATCAGGGTAGCGGTCGGCAGGGCTCTTGGCAAGTGCGCGTGACAGCACATCATCCACCACTTCGGGCAGACCTGGCACCAGGTTCCTGGCAGGCGGCAAGGGGTCGTAGATCTGCTTGAGAATCACTGCCAGTGGGGTATCGGCTTTGAAGGGCCGTTGACCGGTTATCAGTTCATAAAAGATGACACCCAACGCATAGATGTCGGCATGCCAGTCCACCGGGTCTCCCAGCCCCTGTTCAGGCGCCATATATTCTGGAGTGCCAATGCCAACACCGGTGGAGGTTATCTGGGCATCTGTGTTGGCCTCAAGCATTTTTGATATACCAAAATCAAGCAACATGGGGTTGCCGGCTTCGTCAATCAGTACGTTGCCCGGTTTCACGTCACGATGGACAATTTTGTGCGAATGGGCGTACCCAAGGGCGCTGGCGATGGGCAGCAACAGGCGGGCCGCCTCGCGGTAATCCAGTTGCCTGCCAACGATTGACTTCAGGCTCGCCCCGGCAATATATTCCATCACCAGGTAGGGCATGCCGTCCTGCTCGCCATAATCCAACACAGTCACAATATTGGGGTGAGAAAGCTGCGCCAGTGCCTTGGCTTCGCGTTCAAAACGCATTTGAAAATCTGTTGCCCCCACCTGATCAGAACGGATGATCTTAATCGCAACATATCGTTCCAGGCGCGTATCATACGCCTTGTAAACGGTCGCCATACCACCTTCACCCAGTTGCTCCCTGATGTGATAACGCCCCAGGTACTTCCCGATCATGTCCGTCATGGTTCACCCCGGTCATCCGCGCATATACATATAACGAAAAAACACAGAAAAAGATGCAATCTGTTTGTTTGTAATTTTGACAAACTGGCGTACAGGTATCTTACATGAAGATTGGGCAATGGTCAATTAATTTTGGGTTAATGCAGCACTTTCACCCGAGCAAAGATGCCCTCTGTCACTCTCCCGAAGACGATGACTGCGTCTGATCCAGGCTGGTACGAAGCTGTTCCAATTGCCGGGTCAAATCACGAATGGTTTCATCACTGGCAACGTTTGTTGCCCTGGAGCTCGCTTCCTGGCCAATAAGAAAGGTTGCGATGGTCGCCGTCACATATCCAAAAACCGACAGCGAATACACCGACAGCAGCAGGGTCAACAATCTTCCTTCCGCCGATTGAGGCCAGTAACCGGAACCAAGGGTGGTCATGATCATCGCCGTCCACCACAGTGCATCGGCAAAACTGGTAAAACCATCCTGCATCACATTTTGATTCTCCAGCGCATACATGCCGGCCCCGCCAGCCATGGTCACCGCAAAGGTAAGGGCAATCACAAAACCAAATTTGCGCCGTCCCAGATAGGTTCTGAGTACCTTCATCCCACGATTAAGTGAGCCCAACAGCTTGACCAGGTTTACCCCGCGCAATAGTCTTCCAAACCGGATGAAACGAACAAATCGAAACAGGGTAAAGATCCTCAATGCCGGTAACGCAAGTGAGATCAAAGTCAACCAGTTCTTTCGAATGTACTGGATCTTTTGTGGGGCAATAATGAAACGAATGGCAAAATCAATGATGAATATCCCCCAGATGATGTAAACCATCGCATTCAGGATCGGCCCCAGCCCACGCACAAACTCAACCACAAGCAACACCAGCCAGACCAAACCCAGCATACGCACAGGTCCTTCCAACCACCGCTCAAGTTCGTGTAACAGTTCAAACCGTTCAACGGTTTCTTCCTCGGCATTTTCAACCCTCTCATTTTGGTCATCCATCGCATACTCCCATCTGTTCCACCGGACTAATCGTATAAAACCATGTACATAATGGTGAGTAATCGTAAACATTGCCCGTGTTTTTTTCCATCGGGGGAATTTCCCCACTGGTTTTCCCTGCCTTGATTAACGCGATTTTTGTACAATCTTTGGGTGGATTTTCTGTAACATTTAGTTAATATTGGTTTATTATTAATTCATCTTATTAATCTCTGTGTGGAGAACCAACCAGAGCTCCATGCCAAAAGGCCGGACGGATGACTGACAAACTCGAAGTAACCAGCAGCTTAATGAACTGGGCCAATATCTTTATGCGGTATTCGCTTGAGGATTTCAACCGATACGCCCGTTCCGCTGGTCTCTCCTTTGGACAAATGACAGTGATATTTCATCTTCATTACAGCGGACCTTGCGAAGTTTCACACTTTGGCGAGTTGTTACAGATCACCACTGCTGGAGCCAGTCAGATGATTGACCGCCTGGTTAAACTGGGCATGGTGACGCGTAGCGAATCCTCAACGGATCGACGCATTCGCAGGGTCCAATTGACCGACAATGGCAAGCGGATTGTTGAGGAGTCAATTGCCGCCCGGCAAGCCTGGGTGGGGAGACTTGTGGAGAACTTATCGGAGGATGAACAGCAACTGATTCATCGGGCAATGCACGTATTGAGCTCAACGGCAAATGAACGTGCAGATGAAATTATTGGATCGCGTTTCTGAAATACCACAACAGCCAAATCCACGTTGTCTTGCAACATAACCAGTATCAATATTTATCAAAGGAGAGATTAATATGATCAGGAACCAGTGGTACGTTGTGCTCGAATCAGCAGAAGTGAAAAATGAACCCGTGGGCGTCACCCGCATGGGCGAAAAACTGGTTTTCTGGCGGGATGGTGACAGAAAAATCTGTGTGGCAGCCGACCGCTGCCCTCACCGTGGCGTGGCTTTCTCAGCCGGGAAAGTCTCCGATGGACACTTGCAGTGCCCTTTCCACGGCTTTGAGTTTGATTCTTCCGGCAAATGCGTCCTCATTCCTGCCATGGGCCGCAATGGAGCCATCACCAATGCCATGCGTGTCAACACCTACCCCACTTATGAAGCGCACGGCTTCATCTGGTTGTGGTGGGGACAGAACGCCCCCGCCGATCTACAACCGCCCCAGTTCTTTGACAACCTGGATGATACATTTGTCCACGGATCATCCAGAGATCCGTGGAACGCACATTACTCGCGCGTAATCGAAAATCAACTTGATGTGGTCCACCTGCCCTTTGTACACGGACGAACAATCGGGCGCGGCAACCGTACCGTGGTGGATGGCCCCGTGGTTGAATGGCAGGGTGATAAAATGCTTTACACCTTTGTTTACAATCGGCTTGATGATGGTAACCCACCCAAACGTTCAAGCCAGATGCAACCCAAACCCAAAACCAGCCAGCATCTTGAGTTTATCTTCCCCAACGTATGGCAAAACTACATCAACGACCGGATTCGCGTGGTGGCTGCATTTGTCCCTGTGGATGAAGAACACACCCTGCTGTATTTGCGCTTCTATCAAAAATTCATGACCGTGCCATTGTTGGGAAAATTGATCGCACAACTGGCAATGCCCATGAATGTTTTCATTGCCCATGAAGACCGCCGCGTGGTGGTTACCCAGCAACCCAAAGCCAGCGGACTTAAGATCGGCGAGGTGCTCATCCCTTGCGATCTGCCCATCATCGAGTACCGCCGCAAGCGCACCGCACTTCAAACAGCAACAGAAACCAGCCAGGACTAATCCCATTCTGGGCTACAAAATCAGTTCCCCTGGAATTCCAGGGGAACTGATAATTAACCATCCGGCCCCAAAAAGGAAATGCTGCCCGTGATCAAACCGGGCAGCTTTGGGTCACAGCGGAGAGGGTGGGATTCGAACCCACGGTACCTTTCGGTACACGCGCTCTCCAGGCGCGCGCGTTAGGCCAACTACGCTACCTCTCCAGTGGACAAGCGAGCGGATTATATCATAATCTGCGCAACCCGCTAAGGTTTTTCGTTTTTTTGCTTCCCACAGATATTTATGATAAAGTTTATCCATCAAACTACTATGCCCAGGAGCGGTCATGGTTCACTTCGTCAAAAGCACAATGAATCCGGGGTCTTATCATGGTACTGACAAAAAGCCGCCATATTTTGAGGGTTGGTATGTCAAACTGGTCAGCAAGGATCTCTCCCACCGCTTTGCGATCATTCCAGGCATCTCTCTATCCGACAATCCTTCCAAACCCAGTCATTCGTTCATCCAGGTTCTGAACGGTATCAGTGGTGAGAGCATTTATATTCCTTTTCCAGAAAAAGCGTTTATCTCAGAACCTTATCAATACAATATTCACGTTGCTGGCAATCATTTCCATGCTGCTGGTATTCATCTGGAAATCGATCATCCCAAGTTGGCGATACACGGCGATCTATCTTTTTCAGGCGGGGTTCCCTGGCCCGTCAATCTGTTCTCCCCTGGCATCATGGGCTGGTATGCATGGGTTCCAGGCATGGAGTGCTATCACGGCGTCTTGAGCTTTAACCATCATATTCACGGCAGCCTGAGCATCAATGGAGAGACCATCGATTTCACCGGCGGCCTGGGTTACATGGAGAAGGATTGGGGCAAGGCATTCCCACAGGCGTGGATCTGGTATCAATCCAATCATTTTCAGCACCCCAATCTGTGCATTACTGCCTCGATGGCAATCATCCCGTGGGGAAAATTAGCTTTTCCGGGTTTTATTGTGGGTCTCTGGCATGAAGGCCGTCTCTTCCGATTTGCCACCTATACCGGAGCAAAAGTGAGGGACCTCTCGATCAGCGACGATCAGGTGCATTGGATTTTGGAAGGTTCCAATCACCGGTTGGAAATGAATGCCCGCCGGACAAGCGGCGGAATCCTCCTCGCGCCCACCATTGCCGGCATGGACCGTCGAATTGCGGAAACACTAACTGCCACAATTGAGATAAAATTATCACATCGCAAAGGGAGCAACTGGATTGGCATCCTGGAAGACGTGGGGAGTTGTGCCGGGCTTGAAGCCGTGGGCGACCTCGACCGTCTGATCAACATGATCCCAAGATAAACCACACTCAACAAGGGGGAAATATATGATTTAAGACAAACCGGTTTGGCCACCACCTGCCAAGACTGTTTGATTTGATTCCCGCTTCAGAAATCGGAGATAACCCACATGAAGAACAAAGCCAGCATCATCGTCCTTTCCATGGTCAGCATCAGCATGTCTCTCGCCTGCGGATTAACCTCCCGTTTGCTGCCAGAACCCACCGCC
>DAOUGC010000258.1:0-2384 GCA_034429695.1 Levilinea sp. | reverse complement strand
AATCACAATATCGGGGTCAAGATCGGCGATGTGACGGAGGTTTTCCGCGCCAACAACGTCAGCATTACCAACAAAGGCGGCAAATATAACAATTTCTCCGTCAACCTGAATACCGGTCTGGATGTCTTCTCAACCAACCTCACCGTCAACTACGTGACCGCCAGTAACAACGGCGGGTCCGGTATAGGCGTCTATGTCATCGGCAACCCAACCTTTAATCACGTGGTTGCCAATTCCAATTTCCTCACCGGCATACTTGTGGAATGTCAGGGAGCCGCTGTGGGAACCGACCTGACCACCTCCAATAATGCCCAGGATGGCATTCGCATTGACAACCGCTATGACTCCACCCGGCCGGTCAAACCCATCACCCTCACCGGCGTCACCAGCAGCCATAACGGCTCACGCGGGTTGTGGCTGAGCAGCAACGGTCAGATTACGCTCACCAACGTGATCGCCGATACCAACAACGAAGGCAACGCCCTGCTGAGTATTGAGAATGCACCCCACTCCAATGGCGGTGTGACGATCAAGACCAGCGGCAGTTTCCGCAACAGTTTTGGTAATTCGTCGTCGGGCTATGGTGTTTTTATTCCGCAAGCCTTTGGTCCCGTCAGCATCAGCAATACGGATGTCAACTTTAATAAAGTCCGGGGTTTGGATATATCGTTGCCCAAAATTGGGATGGCCACCACCCTCACCAATATATTCATTGATGGCAACTGGGGTGGGATTTATACCCAGACCCAGGGACCCATAACGATAACCAACTGCACCGTGCAGAACCATACCGGCAATACATCCGATGGTGAATTCGGTGCAGTGCTGAACAATTCGGGTGATCCGAGCAAGATCAATTACAAGGTGACCCTCACCAACGTCACCTTCGACAACAATGAGAGCTTTAACCTGAACATCACCTCCAATGGCAGTGTCACGTTGACCAATGTATCGGCATCCAACAGCGCAGAAGGGTATGGGGTGGCGATCAACACCATGAACGGCCCCAACTCCAGCGGCGTGATCGTCAAAGCCACCGGCAGCAACTGGGCGTACTTCCATAATAACGGCGATGTCAACACCGAAAACGGTCTCAAGATTGAAACCAGGGGTGCAGTTGTGCTGTCGAGAATTTCTTCCCGTGGCAACGCTGGAAATGGTCTATCCATCCTTTGTTATCCAAACAATGATGGTTCGGTCAAGATCCATAAACCCGTCACGATCAACACTGCCATTCTCAATGCAAATGGAGCCAATGGTCTTACCGCAACCGTGAAAGGTCCGATCACGCTGGTGGGGGTACGCGCGCAGGGTAACACACTTGAGGGTGCTTATTTGTCCCTCGGGCCAAGTGAACTAAACCAAACGGTGACGGTTAAGAACAGCGAATTTGATGACAATGGGTCGTTTGGGTTGGATGTCACCGGGCATGGGGTAATCACCCTCACCAATGTGGGCGCAAACGGAAATGGTGATGATGGTTTGAAACTGCAGAACCCAACTCACGATGCTGGCACCACCCCGGGTGTTTTCATCACCAACCCAAATCATCTCACCTATAATTTCGACAACAATGAGGGTGGCGTCTTTATTTTGAGCGCTGGCGAAATCAAGTTGATCAATATCTCTGCCAGCAATCCGACCGGCGCGGGTGAAGATCTGTTCTATTTGGTAAATGCCCCTGCAGAAGTTGCCGGAAAACCCATCACGTTGATCAACTGCATTGCCCAGGATGATGACAGCCCCACCAATGGCGGCATGTTTATATCTTCAAAAGGCGCAATCTTCATGGATCGCGTGATTATTCGCGGCAATACCAGCGGAGCAAACATTTCCACCATGCCGTCAGCGTCGGATACATACGGCGTGACCATTCAGCGCAGCGTGTTCAGCCAGAATGGCGGTATCGGGCTGGCAATGAGTACCAGAGGTGCGGTGACTTTAAACAATGTGCTGGTGGATGACAACCTTGAAGGCGGCGCAAGCGTTATCAATATGGATGGCGCCAAATCCGCAGTGACACTGTCCAGCAGCATGGGGCGCAATTCATTCAGCCGCAACCTGAATGATCCGGGTCTATCCATCAGCTCAAAAGGCGCTGTCATCATCACCGGTACGGATGTGCTTGACAACTCAAACGCCAGCGGGGCAGTGATCAACAATAGCAGCAATGTTGTCGATCACCCCAACGTGACCATCAGCAACAGCGGCTTCTCTTTCAACGGGGATGCCCTTACTGATTATGGTTTGCAGGTGACCAGCGCCGGTGTGGTCTTTGTGGATCTGGTGACGGCAAACAGCAATGCTGGCACGGGCATCCTGGTGAACAATACTCCGGGTACGCTGGATGCAACCCTGCAACGCATCACCGCCAACGAAAATCG
>DAOUGC010000257.1:0-18054 GCA_034429695.1 Levilinea sp. | reverse complement strand
TGAGTACGGATTGATCAATATTTGTGCGAAAACCAGCCCCATCACGCATACCGCGAACAGGGTTAAAACTGCGAGCACGTCCCAAATTGCCAACCTCATCTACTCGCTCCTCCGCGCCGTATACCGGCGACTATGAGTCAGTATATACCAGAATAACACACTGTCAAGAAATATACAGCCGCAGGCAGCGTGGGCAGGCCCCACCCAACAGGATTGTTAAGCCGGGAGGTGCATTTATCGCTTTTAAAGTTGATTTTTGGCTCATCGTTCTATAATTAACCCATGAAATCCAAAAAATCCTGGACCACCTACTATTCAGATCTGGCCTGCTCTCACTGCGGGCAGTCGTTTGACATTCATCAGTTGCAAACTTTTTGCCAGGTATGCAACACGCCGCTTGCCGCCGCTTATGATCTCAAAACGGCGCGGGCGCAGCTCGACCGGGATGCTGTGGCGCGCAGGCCGCGCGGCATGTGGCGCTGGCGCGAATTGCTGCCCGTGAGCGTACCCGAAAAGCTGGTCACGCTGGGCGAAGGGGATGCTCCATTGTTAGATACACCCCGCCTGGCCGCTTCGCTGGGCATGCAGCAGGTGTATGTAAAGGATGAAAGCCTGAACCCAACCGGCACTTTCAAGGCGCGTGGCATGGCGGCCGCCATTTCCATGGCAAATCAGTTGGGTGTGGAGCGCGTGATCATCCCCACCGCCGGAAACGCCGGGGGCGCCATGGCCGCATACGCTGCGCGGGCTGGCATGCAGGCAGCGGTATACATGCCGTCGGATACACCGCAAGCCAACATGCAGGAATGCCGCGCCATGGGCGCAGAATTGATCCTGGTGGATGGATTGATCAGCGACGCTGCCCGGCTGGTGGGGGTAAGAGCCGGAGAGGAAGGCTGGTTTGACCTTTCCACCTTTAAAGAGCCTTTCCGGTTGGAGGGCAAAAAGGTGATGGGTTATGAGATCGCTGAAAGCCTGGGTTGGAAGCTGCCCAATTGGATCTTCTACCCCACAGGCGGGGGGACAGGGCTGGTTGGGTTGTGGAAAGCCTTTGCCGAACTTGCAGAACTGGGCTGGCTGGAGGATGATGCCCGCCCGCGCCTGGTGGCGGTGCAGGCCGAGGGTTGCGCGCCGGTGGTGCGTGCATTTGAAACCGGCGCCGGGGTGTGCGAGTTCTGGCAGGGTGCGCAAACTGATGCTTCGGGGTTGCGTGTGCCCAAATCGTTCGCCGACCGCATGATCCTTTCGGCTCTGCGGGCCAGCCGCGGCACAGCCCTGGCTGTCTCAGAGCAGGCGATTGCCGATGCGCGCGCAGAACTGGCGCAGTGCGAGGGACTGTATGTCGCGCCGGAAGGAGCTGCCACCCTGGCAGGGTTGAGAAAATTATTGCGGTCAGGTGTGGTTAACAGCAGTGAAAGCGTGGTGCTGTTGAACACCGGTGCTGGCTTAAAATATTTGTAAAGTGACCAATGGCGGGCTGACGCCGCAAGACGTCAGCCTCCGTTATAATGAAAGTAATGGATTCCGAACCCGTGGTCCACTCTCAGCAGGGAACAAGCGGGGTGACCAGCATTACCACCCCCGGCGGTTCCACCATCACCATTGAAGCACAACCGCGCCCTGGTGTGGGTGTATGCCTGTTGGTGGACGGGGCAGCACAGGCGGCGGCGCACGATGTGGCTGCTGCGCCACCGGACCAACCCTTGCTTTCCCCGCGCGATCGCGACGTGCTGGCGGGCTGGTTGCAGCGCTCGCGCAGTGGCGCGCTGGCCTGGCTGGGCGCTGTTCCGGCGTTGATCACCTGGCCCAACGTTCTGCTGGCGGGGGCGCTGCTGGTTTATCTGGTGACGCGCTTTGTACGACTGCCGGACTTTCCGATTTACTTCTTCACTGATGAAGCCATTCAGACTCTGCTGGCGCAGGATTTGTTAAGGCATGATCTGCGCGGCTACGATGGCATTTTGCTGCCCACCTTCTTTCAGAATGAATATCAGTACAATCTGGGAACTTCGGTATACGCCCAGGTGTTGCCTTATCTTTTGTTCGGAAAGACGGTGTGGGCAACCCGCGGTGTGTCGGTTTTGATCACCCTGCTTGGGGCGGCGGCGGTGGGGCTGACCCTGAAGGATATTTTCAAGTCGGCTTATGCGTGGGGCGCGGTCCTGCTTTTGTCGATCACACCGGCATGGTTTCTTCATTCGCGTACCGCATTTGAAACTGCCATTGCCACCACCTTTTTTGCAGTTTTTATCTATTTCTATCTGTTGTACCGCACCCGTTCGCCGCGCTTTTTACCACTGGCATTGATCTCAGGCGCGCTGGTATTTTACAGTTACAGCCCGGCGCGCATGGTGGCGGCGGTGGCGGCTTTTCTGTTGCTGTTCTCGGATATTCGCTATCACTGGCAGCAGCGGCGCGTTTTCCTGTCCTATCTGTGGCTGATCGCGTTGCTGATCGCGCCGTTTGTGCGTTTTATGATCGAACACCCCGATGCCAACACCCACCACCTGCAGGTGCTCAGTTCCTACTGGATCGCCGATATGCCGTTCACCCAGAAACTGGGGATTTATCTCAAGGAGTACACGCACGGGTTAAGCCCGTTGTATTGGTTTTTACCCAACAATACCGATCTGCCCCGCCACTTGATGCGCGGTTATGGTCACATCATGCCGTGGACCTTCCCGCTGTTGCTCACCGGTCTTGGCGCCTGTCTGTGGAACCTGCAATCGGCAAAACACCGCGTTCTGATCATTGCCCTGCTGGCCGGACCCAGCGGCGCGGCTCTGGCAGCCATTGGCATCACCCGCGCCCTGGCAACGGTTGTACCGGCTGCGTTGCTTTCGGCGTTGGGGTTATCCCTGTTGCTCGATTGGTTGCGGGAGCGCATCCGGCTGCCAGCCCTGTTGGTGGGCATGCCAGTGATTATCGGACTGGTGTGCGTCAATGTGGGGATGCTGCGGGATGCCCTTGACAATGGGCCGGGCTGGTATGATGACTACGGATTGGGCGGCATGCAGTGGGGGGGCAATCAAATTTTTGATGAGATCGACGCCTTTCGCGCCCAACACCCGGATGTGCAGGTCATCCTTTCGCCCACATGGGCAAATGGAACTGATATCGTTGCGCGCTTCTTCTATGATGAAGGTATTCCCTTTGCCATCGGCAGTATTGAAGGCTTCTATTACCGTAAAGGGGATCTCACCGATAAGATGGTGTTTGTGATGACCCCTCAGGAATATCAGGGGGTGCAGGAGAGCGGCAAGTTCACCGACATATCTGCCGAAAAGGTGGTCAAGTACCCCAACGGGTTGCCCGGTTTTTACTTTGTGCGCCTGCGCTATGCTGATAATATTGATGAAATTTTGGATGCCGAGATCGCCCGAAGATCGGTGCTGCAGGAAACTGATGTGGTGATTGGCGGGCAACCAGCGCGTCTGTTTTTCTCATACTTGGATATGGGCGATCCTCACCATTTGTTTGACGACGATGATTTTACCCTGGTGCGTACCATGGAGGCCAATCCGTTCAAAGCCCACATGACCTTCGATGCGCCGGTTGAGATCAGCGGGCTGGAAGTGCGGGTTGGCGGGGTTGCCTCGCAGGTGGATGTAACCCTGTTTGATCAGACTGGCGAGATGATGATGAGCGATCAGATCGTCGTAAAAGCAGACCCCAACCCGCGCACACTGGTTTTTGACTGGGGCTCACCCTACCTGGCTTCCCGTATCAATGTGGAAGTCCTCTCGGTGAATGATGGGGAGCCCGCACATGTGCACGTATGGGAGATCCGCTTGCGGTAGATGAAAGCCAACCATCATCCCATTCGCATGAACATTTGGCGGCGGCTGCTGGCGGCGGTGTTTCTGGCGCTGTCAGTGCTGGGCTGGCTGCGCATGAGCCAGGCGCTTATTCACCGCGAAACCATTGAAACCATGCAGGCATCGGTTGGCGTATGGTACCTGGTTTTTAGCGGGGCGGCATGGGGGCTGCTGGCGCTGACTGCCCTGATCGGGCTGATTCTACGGCGTGCCTGGGGGCTGGTTGCCTGCCGGCTGGCGGTATTGATCATGGCTGCCTGGTTCTGGGCTGACCGGTTGTTCCTGAGCCAGTCGCCAGCAGCGCGCGCCAATTTGCCATTTTTAACCGGCTTTACCATCATCGGGTTGCTGGCGGTGTGGTTGATCACCATTGAACGCCCGGCTGCGCCTGATACCAACGGGGGAGGGGAGGATGAACATGGAACCGATTGAACTTGAGGTGAAATATCTTGTCAGCGATCTGGTCCGCATGGAGGAGCGCATTCAAAGCCTGGGTGGAATACTGACCCAGCCGCGCACCCATGAGATCAATCTGCGCTATGATACCCCTGAGGGGGACCTGACCCGCGCTCATCGTGTGCTGCGGTTGAGGCAGGACCAGGCGGCGATTTTGACCTACAAGGGGCCCGCTCACGCCGAGCAGGGGGTGCAGTCGCGGGTGGAAATCGAGATGATCGTTGAAAATTTTGATACCGCGCGTGCGTTTCTTGAGGCGCTTGGGTATCGCGTGAGCGTGATGTACGAGAAATTCCGCACATCGTATATGTATCGTGACGCGGTGATTACGCTGGATGAAATGCCGTATGGGGCGTTTATCGAGATCGAAGGGCAAAACCCTGACCAGATCCACGACATTTCAGATGACCTGCGCCTGGACTGGTCGGCGCGGGCTCCGGGTTCTTATCTGGAGATCTTTGAAGGATTTAAGCAACGTCGCGGATTGACCATGCGCGACCTGGCGTTTGACGCGCTGGAGGGGTTGAATGTAAGCCCAGAGGATATGGATTTGCATTTTGCGGACAGGTAAACAAATCAACCCTCACCGCTTTTGAGGTTAATGAATAATCAGTTCCAAATGGCTGTTTCCAGCTTACGCCCCCAACCTTTTTGAGTTACGACATCCACTGCCAGGGCTATTTGTCTGGGGGTGAACTGTTGTTTATGTTCACTCCAGGCATATGTATTCTGAATAACCTCGTCGACGGAATTGACCGGGTCATTATTCATAATCCAGTAGACTGTGGATAACAGTTCCAAGCCAAAGGGAGATTCGAATCCCTCGACCAGATCTGCCACTCTTTCTGAACGTTCCCGTGTTTCGGGATGTTCACTTAAGAATGCCGAAGCTTCTTCCACTGCACCGGGAACCAGTGAAAGGTGTTTGTGCGGCGAATCCCCACCATCCGCATAGCCTGATATCAGATGACCTTCGATCGCATTCAATACGTGGCGAAGGTTCTCAGCATAAGGTCCATAAGGGCCCTTTCGGTAATTAAGGTGCAGTGGTTCACCAGCTTCTTGCATCAGATACATCAATTTATGAAGTTCAAGTAATGTAACAAACGGATCAAGTAGTCCAGCAAGATAACGATTCATTAGCTCGATCAAAGCTGCCCGCCCCGCCGTCATTTTGGGCGTCTGGCGGTTATGGGCCATGTTTTCACTGGCTGGCGCGCCTTGTGGCTCGAAGATGATCACTTTTACTTCAGTAAGTGGCGCCAATGCAGCAACAATGCGGGGTTTTACTTTTGACCACTCCAGTCCACCCAAACCGGACCCCAAAGGCGGAATGGCGATGGAACGGATATCATATTCTCGAATGGTTTCAACCAAAGCAGTCAACCCTGCCTCAATATCTTCAATCCGACTGTTTCCACGCCAATGGCGCTTGGTAGGGAAATTGATGATGTACCGGGGGTTGGTAAGTTGACCGGTTTTGTATACCAACATTCGCCCTGGTTGAACGGCTTTATTCTTACACGCTTCAACATAGTTGGAAAAATTTTCGGGAAATGCATTCTTAAATTGCAATGCGATTCCTCGCCCCATGACACCAACGCAATTCACCGTGTTGACAAGGGCTTCGGCGTCTTCTTTCAGGATATCTCCGCTTTTGTATTGAATCATCTCGCCGCCTCCTTATCAATAATACCAATCTGTCCTGATCTTAACGGTTGGATGATACCCTGCTTCAGAGAGCATTTCCATGACTTGTTGATAGACTTTCTGAGATGATACACCAATTTCTTCCACCAAAGTCCAAGGAAATTTATTTTCCAATAAAAACTCAGCCTGTTTTCCCTCTTTCAATGAAGGGTCGATTCCTGCTCCACTCCAAATAGTGGCATTAACTGCTTTCCAGTTGATTTCATTCAAATTATTCAAATCAGCCCGATCCTCGAAATACCTGGTACCTGCATTTGAAAGAGTGAATGCCCAACGTTGATGATGTAATTCTGCCCAGGCTGTTGTGCTTTGCAGGTCAGCCATGAGATGTACGATTGGGCCCTGTCCGCCGCGATAACTAAGTTCCAGATCATTTGCCCTATAAATCATGTAAAGCATGACGGAACGCGGACAAAAATAGAAGGGCACACACTCGCCGACATGCAGACCCGGGTGACTGGAAAGCATTAACCCCAGCCGGCGTTGTTTAATGGATGACATGCCAATTGTGGTTCCATGTGGGGTGCGTCGAGAGATTTCAGTATCGGATAAGAGAAAGCCATCCCTTATGATCGACGGTAACCGGTCCATGTGGACAATATGATATATTTTTGGCCGGGCTGGCACCGTCATTTTTTGGCTCCGATAGATATTATGTTATCTACATACTATTATACTAATCGGTGATTAATAATCATCCTTTGTTTACAGGTCTGTATTCTTCAGGAGGGGCTACCGTTAAAAGGTCTGGTTCTGTTCCCATCGTTTTTTCTCTCTCTGAGCTACAAGAACCTAGTGGGTCTGTTTGCCCAGCGTGCCGCCGTACACCACAAATTGGGTTTCACCGTCCAACCCGAGAGCCCGGTTGATGCGGTCGTCATCGTACGCACCGATGGCGCACACCCCGCAGTCCATGGCTTCCGCTGCCAGGTACAGATTCTGGCACACGTGACCTGCATCCAGGAACAGGTAGCGGTAACCGCGTTCGGGGTAACGCCAGGTGGTGCGTTCAACCACGGCCACCCAGATAAAAAACACCGCGCAGGTTTGCACGTGCTGTTGATGCTGGCAGGCTTCCATTAGTTCTGTAGTTAAATTCTCCGCCAGGTTCACACATTCAAGCGAGTGGGTCAATGCCAGATAGCGGTACAGACCTTTTTGCAGACCTTCCACGTTATTGATCAGCAGGTAGGTTTCAAATGGATGCCGCGCGCCAGCGGATGGAATGGTTCGCAGCGTGGCGGGGCGGTCGGTGACCTTTTTTACACCCTGGGTTAACCACAACAACCCGGCCAGTTCATTCTGTGTGAGCGCCTGGGGTGTGTACACACGGTGGGAGCGGCGTTTTTCAATCGCGTCGCGCAGATCCATGGCGGGCAGGGTCAGTTCCTGCGGCGGGGGAAGTTGGATCAATGTGGCGCCGGGGGAGCTGGGTATTTCAAGTGCGGGTTGAGGCTCGCTCCTGGATTGGGGCGAGGCGGGCATATGCTGCGGGGTGGTCAACTGCATGAATTTTTTGCCGATGCTGTCAGACACGTTTGATCTCCAGGAGAAGATGAGGAATTAGCTGATTGAATCTTCTGGCGCGGGTCCGCTTGTCGGAAGCGCATGTTTGAACTGGCGGATCACCGACCGGCTGCCGCCATTGATCTGCACACCATCGAACAGATCGTGGGATATGCGCCCCCCGGCACGCTGTGGATGCGCCTGCATGAAGTTTTCGGTGGATGAAAACAGGTAACGGATGCGATTGATGATGGACGGGAAGATGCGCCCGCCGCCCTGGCTGGCGTGACAGGCCGAAGCCTCGTCACGGATACCAGCCACAGGCAAGAAGTTAATCACTGTGTGGGTGGGGAAACGCACTTCCACCAGGGACGCAAGGTCAATATCGGCATTCTTGCCAAAGCGGCGCGGATCCTTGCCGAAGAGTGGCATCGTGCGCACCGCCAGGCGCAGGAAGGTGTGTGGAATGACGTGGAAGAACAGGCGCTGGGGGGTGTGCGCGCCGAGTTCGGAGGGGAACTGCTGCGGGTCACCGGCGGCATAAAATGCGCGTACGGTGGCCTGATGGATGGCGATATGGTCGGGGTGGCGGTAGCCGCCGATGGGGTCAAAGGTGACCACCACATGAGGGCGCAGTTTGCGGATGTAATGGACGATGTCCTCAGTCACCTGGTCAATGGGTTGTCCCACCAGTGCGCGTGGATGCTCATTGGCGAGGGAGCCGGGCATGCCGGAATCGCGATAGTTGAGGAAGTGCACAGCGGTGATGCCCAGCAAACCGGCGGCGCAGCGCAGTTCTGCCACGCGCCGGTCAGCGATATTCGCGTAGCCTTCCAAATATTCAGGCTCCATCTCACCGGCTTCGCCACGGGTGGCGCACACCAGGTGCACATTCACCCCGCAGCGAGCGTACATGGCCAGCGTGCCGCCCATGCCAAAGGTTTCATCGTCTGGATGAGCCAGAACCACCAGTAATACAGGTTTTTCTTCGTTCATTTTGGTATCCCACCTGAGTAAAACATGAATTAATCCTGATCAAGGATCCTGCTGACCGGGCCACCGGACAGCAGGATGGGAGCCAGATCGGCGTAGTCCAGAACCACGATCTGGTAACCCGCCGCATATGCCGCCACCTGGTAGGGATCAAATGTGACCACCAACCCATTTTCCCTCAGGTTCCAGTTGCGGTAATTATCTTCCAGCGGCGCTGCTCCGTCGGGCGCGTCCATCACACCGGCGTCTTCAAGTTGCTCAAGGCTTTTTTCCGAGACCAATGCCAGATGGTCTGAGCCGGGCTGGAACAGGTCGGACAGCTCCAGCACCCTGCCCTGCTCAAAATCGTAGTTGAGCACCAGAGTGTAAGGCAGCGGATGGGCGGCCCCAGCGTGATATTCGGACATGGTGAATTGAATACTCACCAGCCCGTTGTTGTTGTAATGAATGATGTGCCCGGCATCCAGACCGGATGGCACGTTCGTATTGGGATCGATGGGTGGTTCAAGACTGTTCTTAAATGCGCTGACTGCTGGTTGGATGACCGCATCGACGGCATCATTAAATTCCTGCCCGCGTGGGTCGCCGCTGGCTTCATCTGCGCATGGCACACGCAGAGTGATGATAAAGTAGGGAATATCCCCTTCCTCGATCGTCTCACAAGTCTCAATCACCAGGGGTTGCGGTGCTGCGGTGGGAACGGGCGTGGCGGTGTCGGCCGGCGGCTCTGGAGAGGTGGTTGGGATGGTGGTCGGTTCCGCCCCCATTCCGGGCAGGCTGCAGGCCAGCGCGGCGATGGATAGCATCAGTATGGCTGCAAGCATTTTTGGTTGACGGGCTTTCATCTTTCCTCCGGTGATTGATCAGTACTGCAGTAAATCCGGGTCGATCTGCTCAGCCCATGCGTTGATCCCGCCGCGCAGGCTGCGTGCGGTTGGGTGGCCTGCCCCGCGCAGGATCTGAACCGCGCGGCTGGAGCGGATGCCGGTACGGCAAAAAAGCACCACCGGGATTGCCGGGTCCAATTCCGCCGCACGCTGGCCCAGCTCGCCGTAGGAGATCTGAACTGCGCCCGGCAGGGATGAGATGGTGAGTTCCATGCCCTCGCGCACATCCACCAGTTGCAGCGGCTGGCCGTTTTTTAACATTTCTGACAACGTACCAACATCCACCTGCCAGTCGTCCGGGCCGATCACGACCTCGTGAACCGGCGATCCACAAAAATTCTCGTAATCGATTAATTCGGTGATCTCGGCATACGGTTCTTCTCCGCAAGCTTTGCATTTGGGGTTCTTGCGCAGTTTTATCGTCTGCCAGCTCATGTCCAGCGCGTCAAACAAAGCAAGCCTGCCCACCAGGCTCTCACCGATGCCGAGCAGATATTTAATGGCTTCTGCGGCCTGCAGGCTGCCGACAATGCCGGGCAGCACGCCAAATACGCCTGCCTGCCCGCAGGATGGCACACTATGGGGTGGGGGTGGTTCGGGGAACAGGCAGCGGTAACAGCCGCCAACCGGGGCGTCGAATACACTCACCTGACCCTCAAAACGGAAGATGGAGCCGTAAACAAAGGGCTTGCCGGTCAACACGCATAGATCGTTGATCAGGTAGCGGGTTGGAAAGTTGTCGGTTCCATCAAGCAGCATGTCATACGAGTCGGCGATCTCCAGTGCGTTGTCTGAAGAAAGGATGACATTGTAGGTGTCGATCTCAATATTGGGGTTCAGTTCGTGCAGGCGCTGGCGGGCTGATTCCACCTTGGGCATACCCAGAGTGGACGTGCCGTGTAACACCTGGCGCTGCAGATTGGATGCTTCAACGACATCAAAATCCACCAGCCCCAGCCGGCCAACCCCGGCGGCAGCCAGATACAGAGCCGCCGGTGAGCCCAGCCCTCCGGTGCCCACCACCAGCACCGATGAACCCTTCAGTTTGCGCTGGCCTTCCATGCCCACCTCGGGGATGATTAGATGGCGGGCGTACCGTTTTACTTCTTCACGGTCAAGTTCTGGTAATGGTCCGTTTTTCATGGGGTCATCATACCAAAAAGGGAAAAGGGTTTCAAATGATGGGTTATCCGCTCAGGGACAATCGTTGCCGCCGTTACAGGCGCAAATTGAGCTCATCACCTCGGTTGCTCCAGCTTGACCCACTTCGAATACCCTGATATTTGCGGTATCTCCCTGTTGAGCAAGCAGCACAACTTCCATGCGCCCGTCACCGTTTAGGTCGAGTGCGGCAATAAAACGGTAATCATCAGCCGATGGCGAGGTTTCCAAAGCAAGCAGGTGGGGCAAATAAGAACCGTCGGGTTGTTGAACGAGCACCGCCGCCAGCGGTGGGGTGCTTTCGCCTCCGGCACTGGCCAGAATTTCCATGCGCCCATCACCATCCAGATCAGTTTGCCGCGCTTCAATCCCCTGAACGGTGGCAGGGGTGTCCGGCAACAGCCCGACAAGCGCCTGTTCAACCGGCAGGGAGGGCAAAGTCATGCTTTTAACCTCGCGCAGGGCAGGGCTCCACGGGCCAAAAAAGGCGATCGTATCGAGGGTGACCGCCGGTGTCAATGAGACCACCCACGCATCCTCACATGGGGATGCCTGGCGCTGAACAGGAGCGCTCACCTGGCTTTGACCGCCGGGTTGAAAATTCTGATAAACCTGAAATGCCCCACCGGCAGGCAGCGCCAGGCTGGCTTCGCGCGGCGAAAGCCACGCGCCGTTTTGCGCCCCGCCCAGTACAAAGCCGCGCCCATCCACCAACACGGATGCCGGCAGGCGCGGGTCGATTGTGGGTGTAACGCTAGGCAGGACCTCAACCGTTGCACCCTGGGTGGGCTGGGCGGTTTCTTCAACGACAGCCGCCCGGGTTGATGTCTGCGTTGGGCTGTCAAAGGCGGGAACCTCCAGCGGCGTCCCGGCAGGCTTGGTTTTGGCGCAGGCGGCAAGGGCTAGCAGGATCAGCAGGCTGACTGCTGTGACGGTCCGGTTGAACTTCATGGAAAGTCCTCTCATTTGTCTTACAAGTCATCCAAATATGTGGCAAACGACACTGACAAAAACTGGATAATTTCAGTATGATAAAGTCTCCCGCATGGGTAAAATGATTGTAATCCTTTGTGAATTGGGTTGCCATGCTTACTGATACTTTCGGACGATCCATTACATATCTGCGCATCTCGGTCACTGACCGCTGTAACATGCGGTGTGTTTATTGCCTGCCACCGGATGGTGTGGTCTCGCTTGAACATGAGGCCATCCTGCGCTATGAAGAAATTGCCGCATTTGTGAGCGTGGCTGCCCGGCATGGGATTCGCTCGGTGCGTCTGACCGGCGGTGAACCGCTGGTGCGCAAAAACCTGGCATCGCTGGTGGGCATGCTGGCTGAAATTCCGGGCATTGAGGATATTTCACTGACCACCAACGGGCTGGCGCTGGCGGATCAGGTGGAAGAGCTTGCCACAGCGGGATTAAAGCGCATCAACGTCAGCCTGGACACGCTGGACGCTGACCGTTTCCGCCGCATCACACGCGGAGCGAATATTGAAAAAGTATGGTCCGGCATTGCCGCGGCTGAACGGGCGGGTCTGTCGCCAATAAAAATCAACACAGTAGCCATGCGCGGGGTTAACGATGATGAATTGCTTGACATCGCCCGGTTGAGCATCGATCATGACTGGCATATGCGCTTTATCGAGCTGATGCCGGTGCAAAATCAACAATCATGGGGTGAGGGTTTCCCGCAGCCGCAGGCGGCTTTCATCCCCATTGGCGAGGTGCGCCAGTTGATGGCTGACCTGGATCTGGAAGCGGTGGAACGCGATGCGGGCAGCGGGCCCGCCCGTGAATACCGTCCGCGCGGGGGCAGGGGGCGCATCGGGTTTATCTCGCCGGTGAGCGAGCATTTCTGCGCTTCATGCAACCGGCTGCGTCTGACCGCTGATGGCAACCTGCGCCCATGTCTGCTTTCGGATCGTGAAATTCCCATCCGGCAGGCTTTACGCAACGGTGAAGATCTGCTTCCGTATTTGCAGCAGGCGGTTGATCGCAAACCGGACGGGCATCATATTGGGATTGAGAACCCGTCTGAATCGGCGGTACGCAACCGCTGTATGCGCCAGATCGGTGGATAGGGATTAGCAAAACCGGCGGCAACAGCCGCCGGTTTTATGTTTAATTAATTATCCCGTTCCGAACTGGCGGTCGCCCGCATCTCCAAGACCAGGGACGATGTACCCCAATTCGTTCAGCCGGTCGTCAATCGCAGCAAGATGAATGGGTACATCCGGGTGGGCGTTATGAACAGCCTGTATGCCCTCCGGTGCTCCGATCAACCCGACGAACTTGATGCGCTTGACGCCCCATTTCTTAAGGATCTCGATGGTTGCCACTGCCGAACCGCCGGTGGCAAGCATGGGGTCCAGGATCAGGCAGATCTGTACGGTGGGGTCAACCGGCAATTTGTTGTAGTATTGTACCGGTTTGAGGGTTTTTTCATCGCGATAAATGCCGATGTGCCACACCTCGGCGGAGGGCATTAGCTCCCACACGCCATCCACCATGCCGAGACCCGCGCGCAGGATGGGGATCAGGCCGATCTTCTCCTGCAGCTCGTGCCCATTTGCCAGTTCCAGCGGCGTCTGCACCTGCATTGGTTCCACCAGCATGTCAGCGGTGGCTTCGTATGTCAACAGTGCGCCCAGTTCTTTCACCAACTGGCGGAACTTCTTCGGCTCTGTACCCACATGCCGAAGCAAGGTGAGCTTGTGCAGCACCAGCGGGTGTTTGGAGACAAACACATTGTTCATGGTATCTCTCCTCACAGGGGATAAATTCATATGATTATAACAACAACCCTCAATCTGTGGTGAATTCTCCGGTATAATCCAATGCATGACAGACCCCCAAAACCGGTTGGTCACTCCGGAACCGCGCCCTGATGATCGCATTGACCAGGCGCTGCGCCCCCACACACTGCACGAATTGATCGGACAGGAACAGGTCAAGGAGAATCTCTCCATCCTGATCGCCGCAGCCCGCCAGCGCGGTGAGCCGCTCGATCACGTGCTGTTTTATGGGCCGCCCGGCCTGGGCAAGACCACCCTGGCGCACGTGCTGGCCAATGAGATGGGCGTGAACATTAAGATCACTGCCGGGCCGGCGGTGGAACGCCCGGGCGACCTGGCGGCGATCCTGACCAACCTGCATGCGGGAGACATCATCTTTATTGATGAGATCCACCGCCTGGGCAGGGTGGTTGAAGAAGTGCTTTACCCTGCTATGGAAGATTTCGCGCTGGACATCATCATCGGCAAGGGTCCATCAGCGCGTTCGATCCGCCTCAAGCTGCCGCGTTTTACTGTTATCGGCGCAACAACACGCCTGGCGCTGGTGAGCGCTCCGCTGCGCGCCCGTTTTGGCGTGGTCTACCGGCTGGATTACTACACCCAGGCCGCCATGGAAGACATTGTCTCACGTGCGGCTCGCAAGTTGAACGTTGAAGCTGAGCCGGACGGCATTGCCGAAGTTGCCCGGCGCGCCAGGGGTACGCCGCGCGTTGCGCTGCGCCTGTTGAGGCGTGTGCGTGACTTTGCCCAGGTGCGCGCAGACGGCTTGATCACCAGTGCGGTGGCGGTGGATGCCCTCAATTTGCTCAATGTGGATGCACTTGGGCTGGATGAAGTGGACCGCCGGGTGCTGGGTACGATCATCGAAAAATATCGCGGCGGCCCGGTGGGGTTGTCCACCATCGCTGCTTCCATCTCTGAGGAACCCGACACGATCATGGACGTGGTGGAGCCTTATCTGCTGCAACTTGGCTTCATTGATCGCACCCCCCAGGGACGGGTGGCAACGCGTCTGGCGTATGAGCACCTTGGGCTGCCCTATCATCAATCGCCGCCTGCCCAGCCGGATCTGTTCGGTAATGGCGGTGACTCTGCTCCTGGCGCATAAACCTTCACCCATCCATGCAGACCTCGTCATTTTCCTATCACCTGCCGCAGGAACGTATCGCGCAGACGCCAGTTGAACCGCGTCACGCTTCCCGTTTGCTGGTGCTCGACCGCTCGCGGCCCGATTTGCAGCACACCACCTTCTGGAACGTGGCTGATTTTTTGCGTCCCGGCGACCTGCTGGTGATCAACCAGACGCGGGTAATCCCTGCCCGCATTTACGCCCACAAGCCCACCGGCGGGCGGGTGGAACTGCTGCTCTTGAAACGTCTGGATGCCACCGCATGGGAGGCGCTGGTGGGGGGCAAGCGGGTGTTGCCCGGCATGATCCTGACCCTTGAAGAGGGTCCGCAGGTGCAGGTGGTGCAGGCACTGGAAGGCTCGCGCCGGTTGGTGCGTTTTGAGGAGCCGGTTGAACCTTATCTGGAACGCAAAGGTTCCATGCCGTTGCCGCCCTATATTCATACCCCGTTGAGCGACCCCACCCGCTATCAAACCGTTTACGCGCAGCAGCCAGGCTCGGCTGCGGCTCCAACCGCCGGACTGCATTTCACCCCTGAGCTAATGGAAAGGGTGCGCAGCCTGGGTGTGCGCTTTGCCGGTGTCACCCTGCACGTGGGTCTGGATACCTTTGCGCCGGTTGATGAAGAAGATGTTGAGGAACATAAAATACACACTGAATGGTGTGAGATGACCCCTGAAACCACGCAGTTGGTGAATGACACCCGCCGCGCCGGTGGCCGGGTGATCGCTGTTGGCACCACTTCTGTGCGCACATTGGAGACCGCTGCACGGTATGCACAGGCGGGTGACGCTGTGGGGGCTTTTCAGGCGGCAACCGATCTGTTCATCCTGCCGGGGTATACGTTCAAAGCGGTGGACGCCATGATAACGAATTTCCATCTGCCGCGTTCCACCCTGCTCATGCTGGTCAGCGCCTTCGCCGGGCGTGAACGCATGCTGGACGCATATGAGGAAGCCGTGCGGCTTGAATATCGCTTTTACTCCTTCGGCGACGCCATGTTGATCCTGTAAACCTGCACACAGCCCTTGATTAATCGAACTATGGTTGTATAATACCTGCATGACTGACCGACCGGTCGGTAATATATTGGAGGGATTAACCATATGCAGGACAAGCAAAGAAATCAAATACTAACCGTGTTATTTATCGGTGTGCTGATGGGCGCGCTGGATATCGCCATTGTGGGTCCAGCCCTGCCTGCCATCCGCGAACAATTTGCCGGGATTAATGAGAAAACGCTCTCATGGATCTTTTCCATTTATGTATTATTTAATTTGATCAGTACACCCATCATGGCGCGCCTGTCCGACCTGTTCGGGCGGCGGATCATTTATGTGCTGGATGTCACCCTGTTTGCGATTGGCTCGCTGCTGGTGGCTGCCGCGCCGTCCTTTGTGATTGTGCTGGTGGGGCGGGGTATTCAGGGGTTTGGCGCGGGGGGTATCTTCCCTGTGGCAAGTGCAGTCATCGGAGACACGTTTCCGCCTGAGAAACGCGGTTCGGCGCTGGGCTTGATCGGAGCAGTATTCGGCATTGCCTTCATCATCGGGCCCATCCTGGGCGGCCTGCTGCTGGGTTTTGGCTGGCAGTGGCTGTTCCTGATCAATCTGCCGGTGGCGGTGATCGTGATCCTGCTCAGTCTGCGCCTGCTGCCGTCCACCCGCAATAAGCCAGCCGGTGCGTTTGACTGGGCCGGCATGGCCACCCTGGCGGTGATGCTCGCCAGCCTGGCATATGGGCTTAACCAGATTGATACGCAAAACTTTCTGCCCAGCCTGGTCAGCCTGAACGTGCTGCCCTTCCTGGTCATTGCGGTTGTCCTCGGGTTGTTGCTGGCGCAGATCGAGAAGCGCGTCGCGGACCCCATCCTCAATCCGGCGCTTTTCCGCATGCGCCAGTTGCGCCTGGGGTACATGCTTTCGGCTGGTGCGGGTCTTGGCGAAGCCTCACTGGTGTTCATGCCGCTGCTGGCTGTGGCAGCACTGGGCGTCAGCGACCGGCAAGCCAGTTTCCTGCTCATGCCGGTTGTAATTGCCATGTCGGTGGGGTCGCCTCTGGTGGGGCGGCTGCTTGACCGGGTGGGTTCGCGGGTGGTGATCCTGACCGGTACATTGTTGTTACCGGTCGGGTTGTTCATTTTGTCGCGCGGCTCTGATAGTCTTGCCCTGTTCATTATCGCCGGTGCTTTGATAGGTCTTGGCCTGTCAACGCTGCTGGGCGCGCCCATTCGGTACATCACCCTGAATGAAATTTCTGCCGGTCAGCGCTCCATTGCGCAAGGGATGTTGACTGTTTTTGCCAGCGTTGGCCAGTTGATTGGGGCTGCCACCATGGGCGGCGTGGCTTATACCCGCGGCGGCGGCGTGCAGGGGTATGCATCGGCATTTTTGATGGCAACCGTTGTATCGGTTTTTATGATCGGCGCAGCCCTGATCCTCAAAAAACGCAAAGCTGAGCTTGCCACCATTGAGGCCCAAAAAGCGGAAGCTGCATCGGCGAATATGCCCGAAGGTGTTGAAACCGCCTGAGCGGGATCGGATGCATTGAGGTGAATATGCATACAGACTCAACTGGCGTCATGCGCCAGAAAATCCTGGCAGAGGCAGCCCGCCTGTTTGTGGCAAACGGCTATAACGGCATTTCCATGCGCGAGATCGCCGCTGCCTGTGGTCTCTCAAAACCCGGGTTGTACTATCACTTCAAGGACAAGGAAGACCTGTTTGTGGCCTTGTTGCGGCAAAATCTGGATGGTCTGAATGCCAATATCGAAGCCTGCCTGGACCCCGGGTTGCCCTTTCGGGAGCAGGTGGATGTCTTGATCCGGGCGATTTTCTCCCAGTCCCCCGAGCAGCGTTCGCTGATCCGCGTGGCAGGCCAGGAGATGATCCACCTGGATCCGCAGACGCGTGCAGCGTTTGCCGCTGATTATCACCACCTGTTTCTGGGGAAAATTGCTGCCGTGCTGGAGCGGGGCATGCAGGCGGGCGAACTGCGCCGGATGGACCCCATGCGCGCCACATGGGTGCTTTTGGGGATGCTGTACCCATTCTTTACCCCATCCAGCGCTTCACCGGAGGATGAAGAGCAGGTGCTGGGAACGGTGATCTCCATCTTTCTGGACGGGCTGGCGGTGTAAAACCGGGCGCAAAAGAGACAATCCAACGGGTCGGACGGTGGAAAAATGCTCGTCCGGCTCGCTTTTTTATGATCGCTCTTTGCACGGTGCGAATGTTCCGCATGAACGCCTGTGATACAATCTGCGCGGGAGAATTTCAATGACAATCACGGACCAACCTGCAGCCTGGGAACAGCTTGAACAGGAGATCATCACCTGCGAGCGCTGCCCGCGCCTGGTGGCATGGCGCCGCAAGGTGGCGGTTGAAAAGAAACGCGCCTACCGCGATCAGGAGTACTGGGGCAAACCTGCCCCCGGTTTTGGTGATCATCAGGCGCGCCTGCTGGTGGTGGGGCTTGCCCCCGGCGCGCACGGCGCCAACCGCACCGGGCGCATGTTCACCGGTGACTCCTCGGGGACGTTCCTGTTTGGTTCGATGTATCGTTGTGGGTTTGCCAGCCAGCCCACCTCCACCCAC
>DAOUGC010000256.1:0-2351 GCA_034429695.1 Levilinea sp. | reverse complement strand
GAAAAAGGTAGGGTGGGCTGGCGTTCTTCCAGCCCACCGTTATTTACCGCACACGTTCGGTGGGCTGAGAAAGCATCAGCCCACCCTACCACTGTGCTGTTTTATGGTGGGTCGGAAAAGCACCGACCGCGCCCTACGTCTACGTCCGATAAGCGCCGACCGCACCCTGCGTCCAAGACGCTGTTTTTGTGTGGGTCTTTTCCTTATTTTAACACAGGCGGTCTTTTGCAGATTGTCAGGCAGGGGTACGTAATATTACGTATAAATTACTTATTTTTTACTTTTTATTTACCGACTCGAATTGTAATTATGCATATAATCCTTTTAATATCAGGGTGGCTGGCTGTGGGGCAGGTCCGTACAGTCAGAATTACTTCTAGAGGTTGACGGCAATGATCGGGTTGGTTACTTTTAATTACCACCCATAATGTCCGATCCACACAGGAGAGCCTGCCATCAGGAGGTTCTCCTGTGCTGTTTTTACCCGCCGTACGTCGCCCAGCACAGGGGAGAGCGGGCCAACATGCACACGCTTATTAATTTAAAGGAGAATGATGTATGAAGGCTAATCTGCTGGTAAAACTGTTAGGCGGCTTTGGGTTTGTTACCCTGATTCTTGCCGGTCTGGGGGTGTATTCACTCGTCCAGATGGACGACATTCATCAAGATGTCGAGTACGTCAATACCAAAACCCTCCCCAGTACTCAAGCCATTAGTGAGATAACCCTCGACTTGAATCGTTTTCGTCGGTATCAATTGCAATATATCAACACCCCCCAGCAGGAAGCCAGGGTGCAACTGGATCAACAAATGAGTGAAATGGCCGAAACAATTGATGCAGGATTGTCCTCGTATGGTTCGCTCATTTCGGATGAACAGGATGAAGCCCTGTTCAACGATGTCAAAGCCATGTGGTTGGACTATCAGCCCCTGGCCCAGAAAGCACTGGATTATGTCAGGCAGGGGAAACCGGATCTTGCGAATGAAGCCATGTCCGGAGAGGCTTATGCTTCATTCAGCAGCCTGTCAGATGCGACCGATGCATGGCGTCTCTACAACGCACAGCTTTCTTCTGGCCGGCTGGAAGACATCATTGCCGTTCAGGAAAATGCCAGGGGATGGATGTTGTTCCTGATCATCTTTGGGGCATTGGTGGCGTTTTCTCTTGGCTTTTTTCTGGCACGCCAGACCAGCCGGGCTGCCCGCCAGATGGCAGCCATTGCTGAAGGCATTTCGCGCGGGGAACTTACCCACACCATCACCGTCAATAGCACGGATGAAATGGGTGAGATGGCTGCATCCTTCACCCGCATGATTGATTATTTGCAGGGCATGGCGCGTGTGGCGGATGAAATCTCGGACGGCAACCTGACCGTGCATGTGGACCCGGTATCCTCTGCTGATGTGCTGGGGGTTTCCCTGGCCACCATGGTGCAGAACCTGACCCGCATCATCGGCAGGGTCAACGAAGGAATTGCCACGGTCAGCATTGCTTCCATGCAGCTTAACGATGCATCCACCCAGGCCGGACAGGCCACCGGTCAGATTGCCCTGACCATGCAGCAGATCGCGCGCGGTACGGCCCTGCAATCTGAAGGTGTGACGCGCACGGCCGGTTCGGTGGAACAGTTGAACCATGCCATTGAAGGCATTGCCAGGGGCGCCCAGGAACAGACTCGTGCCGTTGAACAGGTGGTCAATTTGCTCTCGCGTCTGGATGGACAGATCAAAGCCATGAGCGACGCTGCGCGTGACAGCGCTGAAGGCGGTCAACAGGCCTCCCAGGCGGCGCGCAACGGGGTTGATACCGTGAACACCACCCTCAACAGCATGCAGAGCATCCGCAACAAGGTGGGCCAGAGTGCTGAACGTGTGCGCGAAATGGGCGACCGCTCAAGCCAGATCGGTGTGATTGTTGAGACGATTGATGACATTGCCAACCAGACCAACCTGCTGGCGCTGAATGCCGCCATCGAAGCGGCGCGCGCCGGTGAGCAGGGCAAGGGGTTTGCTGTGGTGGCCGACGAGGTTCGCAAGCTGGCTGAACGTTCCAGCGTTGCCACCCGCGAGATTGCCGGATTAATCCGCGAAATCCAGATCACGGTTGAGGCAGCGGTTGTCGCCATGGATGAGGGTATTCAGGAAGTGGAAAGCGGCGTCGAGCGGGCCGGCAGCGCCGGTGAGGCGCTGCATGAAATTCTGGCGACTGCCGAAAAGGTTGCGGCGGGCGGCACAGCCGCTGAACTGGTGGCGGTGGAAGCCATGCGCGCCTCAAATGACGTGGTGGCAGCCATGGACTCGGTCTCGGCTGTGGTGGAAGAAAACACCGCCGCCACTGAGGAAATGTCAGC
>DAOUGC010000255.1:0-33941 GCA_034429695.1 Levilinea sp. | reverse complement strand
GCAGGGCTTCACCCGCCAGGGGCGATGTGACCTTGGGCTGGTTGATGGGCAGCAGAAAACCGCCGAACGGCAGCAGGCCGATCAGCATGGAGATTAACGCAGAAAAGCGAAAAACCGTGAAAACCATAACGTGTAAGTATAACCCGAAGTGGAAAAAGTTGCAAAAACCGGTTCCCAGACAAAATGGACAGAATGATGGAAATCTGTCCCCGCTTCGTGTATAATTTTCATGGACGTTCGAATAGACATGATGAGTCGGGGACACTGAAAATGGAAGATCGTCAAGAAATGCGGAAAGAAGAATATCCGGAAACTTCGGCAACCGAAGCGCCCAAATTACAGGCAGCCGCGACCGGACAGGATGCCCTGCCCGATCAGCAGAATCTACCGCCGGCTGAAAACAGGGGGCGCAATATCGTGCTGGTTATCGGCGCCATTTTGCTGGTGGGAATTCTGGTGGCTGGCCTGGTTCTGTTGATCGGCGCAAACAACGAAACCACCGGCAAGGTGAGGGATATCTTCATTATTTTTATGGCACTGGAATCGCTGGTGGTGGGGGTTGCCCTGATCATCCTGATGATCCAGCTTGCCGTGTTGATTAACCTGCTGCAAAATGAAATCCGACCGATTCTGGAATCGACCAACCAGACGGTCAATACCCTGCGCGGCACAGTTTCATTCTTAAGCAATAACCTGGTTGAACCGGTTATCAAGTTGAACACCTATCTTGCCGGAGTGAAAAAGGTTTACGACCTGTTCCGTGGCAAGTAGGCGTATTTCAAACCCGTCGTAATTTTGGTTGAGTGTATGCAATACAGGAAATTCTGAAAGGAGAGAACAATGGCTGAACGAGATGAATTTGGTGCATTCCTGATCGGCTTTATCGTTGGCGGTCTGACCGGTGCTGTGACCGCGCTGCTGCTGGCTCCACAGTCGGGCGAGGAAACCCGCGCGATGATCAAGGAGAAAGCGATCGAGCTGAAGGACCGCGCTTCTGAAACGCTGGATGAAGCCTACACCCGCGCTGAAGAGGCTGCTGAAGAAGCCCGTGTGCGCTTTACCGAACTGGCTGCCATGACCAAGGACCGCGCGACTGACCTGACCCAGCGCGGGCGTGTGCTGCTTGAGCGCGGTGCACGCAAGGCTGAAGACGCGGCCGATACCGCCGCCGACGCCGTCTAAACCTGACCAGAATCACATCGAACCCGCCGGTAGCCAAAGACCGGCGGGTGTTTTTATAAAGTATCGAAAGTTTGCAGCAGTGAAGCTCGATCAGGCGGCCAGCCGGGTGAGGACCCCTGGCATGGCGGCCAGTACATCCCCTGCCAGTACCGATGCAGCCTGTCCCATGGCCTGTTCGGCGAGCAACCCCGACTGCAGGTGGATCCACGCACCCGCCACGGCTGCCTGCCGTGCTGGAACACCCTGTGCCAGCAACCCGGTCAGCAGTCCGGCAAGAACATCGCCTGTTCCGGCGCGGGCCAGTGCAGGGGTTGCGCCAGGGATGGTCACGGTTTGTCCCTCGGGTAAAGCCACCACGCTAAGCGCGCCTTTCAATACCAGAATGACCCGCCAGCGGGCTGCCCATTCACGGGCAACTTCGACGCGCTTTTCCTGAATCTGAGCCACGCTCAAACCGCAAAGCCGCGACATTTCGCCAGGGTGGGGAGTGAGAATGGTGTCGGGTGGCAGGCTGTCGGCGAAGTCCGGCAGGGCAGCCAGGGCGTTTAACCCATCGGCGTCAATCACCAGAGCTGGAGAGGTGTTTCGGGCAAATCTACGCTGCATCACCTGAATCACTTCACGAACAAACTGGCAGGTTGTATCCGCTGCGCCCAAACCGGGGCCCACCAGCAGGGCACTGGCGTGCTCCAGGCTGTCCAGCAGCACAGGCGCAGCCGTGTGACTGATAGCGCCGTTTTCTTCTGGCAGCAGCGTCCATACCGCCTCAGGGATGCGCCCCGAGAGGGCAATGTGCAGGGCAGGTATGGAGGCGATGCGCACCAATCCCGCTCCCGCGCGGTAAGCCGCTGATGCCGCCAGGTAAGCCGCGCCGGTGTAATTGAGGCTTCCGGCAGCGATCACAGCCGTTCCAAATGTGCCCTTATGGCTGTCTGGTCTGCGGGCAGGCAGGGCTGCCCTGGCAAACTCACGGGTGGCGGCGAAATCATCAATTTCCTGTAAAGCCGGCAGGTCCTCCGGCAGACCCAACGGTGCGGTTTCGATCTGTCCACACAGTCCAAATGCGGGGAATTTCAACAATCCGGTTTTAATGGCTTCCATGCACACCGTGATGGTGGCTTTGACCGTCTCAGGAGCGGCTTCACCGCTGTCACAATCAACACCTGAGGGACAATCAACCGCCACCACCGGGGGCAGGTCTGGTCGTGAAGCCACGTGACCCAGTAACGCGGCCATATCCGAAGACAACGGCAGGTGTGCACCAGTGCCCAGCAGCCCATCCACCAGTACGGTGGAGGTCATCAACCAGGCGTCCAGTTGCTCATAACCCTGGTCGCTCGCGGCTTCAGCCAACTCGCCGCCCGCATCCAACAGGCGCTGGATCAGGGGATCTTCAAATGGGCGCGGACGCGCTAGATAGGCGCGCGCCTGCCAGCCGTCGCGCAACAGGGCAGACAGTGCCACCAGGGCATCACCGCCGTTATTGCCTGAACCGACAATGGCCATGACGATGCGCGGCATTACGGAGAGGTAAGTCCGGTTGATGTGCAAAGCCACACCGCGCCCGGCCACTTCCATCATCTGGCTGTAGGTGTAGCCGTTGTGGTCGGCTTCGGCTTCGATGGCGCGCATCTGGCTCACACTGACAATGCGGGTCAGCAGTTCTTTCATTTGATTTCTCCCTTGCATTGATTATATAACTGCTGCACAGGGGTGTGGCGGGGAGCCTTTCCTTGCGTGTTACAGGTGCATGAGTCGTGCGAACCCGTCGTGTAAAAGCGTTTATTGTTTGGCCCACGCCGTGCTCACAGCAGGCAGCCGGCAACTCGCAACCGATAACCTCCGTCTGTTATAATCACCAAAACTCATTTGCAGGGGCGGTTCAATGCGTAAATACTTGTTCTTCACGGTCTTTATTTCGGGGATCACATCGCTGGCGGTTGAAATGGCTGCCTCCCGCCTGCTTGGCAATGTTTTTGGAACCAGCAACCTGGTGTGGGCCAGCATCATCGGGCTGATCCTGATCTACCTGGCGGTCGGTAACTTTGTGGGTGGGCGCTGGGCGGACAGGTCGCCACATTACAGCACCTTTTATAAAATTTTACTGTGGGGTGCATTTCTCATTGCGGTTGTGCCGCTCATCTCGCGGCCTGTCCTGCGGTTGGCTGCCAATGCGTTTGATCAGTTAAGTGTGGGCATCCTGGCTGGCTCGTTTCTGGCCGTGATCATTCTGCTGGCTGTGCCGATCACGCTGCTCGGTACGGCTTCGCCGTTTGCCATCCGCCTGGCGATCCAGGAGACCCAGGCATCCGGGCGGGTGTCTGGTCGTATTTACGCCATATCGACGCTGGGTTCGTTTTTTGGCACTTTTTTGCCCGTGCTGGTGTTCATTCCATTGCTGGGTACTCCGCGCACCTTTCTGGCGATCTCTTTTATGCTGATTTGCGCGGCCCTGCCCGGTTTGTTCATGGCGGTCGGCTGGAAACGCGCCCTTCCGTTTGTTTTAATGCCGTTGATGGTGATCGGGTTGTTTTTCTGGGGTGTGCGCGGGGGTGAAAAGAATTCTCCCGGACAAATCTACGAGACCGAATCCCAGTACAACTATATTCAGGTGCTTGAGCGTGACGGTTATCACCTGCTGCGCCTGAATGAAGGGCAGGGGGTTCATTCGATGTACAAAGCCGACGACCTGTTTTATTACGGACCGTGGGAACAGGTGCTGGCTGCGCCGTTTTTTAACCCGGCGCCGTTCAAGATGGATGACTTGAAAAGCATGGCGATTGTTGGACTGGCAGCCGGGACAACCGCCCGGCAGGCAACGGCTGTTTTTGGCGAGGATGTCCAGATCGATGGAATTGAGATTGACGCCCGCATTGTTGAAGTGGGCCGCAAGTATTTTGACATGAACCAGCCCAATCTCAACGTGATTGTACAGGATGGGCGCTGGGCGCTGGAGAACAGCGAAAAGCGCTATCAGGTGATCAGTGTGGACGCCTACCGTCCACCCTATATTCCCCCGCATCTAACCACGCTGGAGTTCTTTCAGAGCGTGCACGATCACCTGACCGATGATGGCGTGATGGTGATCAATATTGGCCGCAGCCCCACCGACCGGCGGCTGATCAATTCGCTGGCAAGCACCATTGGCGAGGTGTTCCCTTCCATCTATGTGGTGGATGTGCCCAATACGTTTAATTCGATCCTGTACGCCACCGTACAGGAAACCAATCAGATGAACCTGATCGAGAATTATCAGATCGCCGTGGCGGAAGATGCCCACCCGTTGTTAATGTACGCCATGCAGGTGGCAATCGCCCAGATGCAGCCTGATCCGCCGCCGGCGCAGGTGTTCACCGACGACCTGGCTCCGATAGAGTGGATTACCAACGACATGATCCTCGATTACCTGACGACAGGCGAGGGGGAGGTAATGCAATGAAAACCATCACGCGTATTGCGGCGTGGATCATCAAGATCAGCCTGCCTGTGTTTATCCTGATGACGGCCATTCGATTGATGTTTACGCCGGTTTTTCTGCAGGTGGAATACCGCATGCCCGGGTTCCCGGCTGACAGCTACGGCTTCGATATGGAAGACCGCTTGCATTTTGCGCGCATCTCGATTGATTATTTGTTGAGCAATCGTGGTATTGACTATCTGGGCGACCTGCAGTTTCAGGATGGTTCGCCTTTGTTCAACGAACGCGAACTGGGCCACATGGTGGATGTAAAGAACCTGCTGCAAGCCATGCTGCTGGCATGGCGGGTGCTGGCGTTCATCCTGCTGGTGTTGGGCATCTGGGCCATGGCAGGCGGCTGGCTGGAGCTTTACGGCCGGGCGGTTAATCAAGGCGGCTGGGGTGCGGTGGCGCTGGTGATCCTGGTGCTGGCGGCAGTGGTGATTAACTTTGACGCGCTGTTCACCGCGTTTCACCGCGTGTTTTTCACCGGCGATACATGGCTGTTCCTGTATTCAGATACCCTCATCCGCCTGTTTCCGATGCGCTTCTGGCAGGACGCCTTCATCGGTATGGGGATCTTCACCGTGCTGGGCGGTCTGCTGGCGGTTTTCCTGGGAAAAAGAGTTCAAAAGCTTGCCCCGGTCAGGGCTTAAAACAGCGAAGGTTGCGGCGCGGGGGCGTTGGGGGTGTAGCCCGGGTCGGGGGGCAGGTCCTTGCGGCTGGCTGCCTGTACCGCCAGGCGGTCGCAGCGTTCGTTATCCGGGTCGCCGGCGTGTCCTTCCACCCACCGGTAGGTAACCTTGTGACGGCTGTTCTGGGTCATCAGGCGTTTCCACAGGTCGGCATTGGGGATGGGACGGGTTCCGCGTTTCCAGCCTTTGGCGTGCCAGCTTTCCAACCAACCCTGATTGACAGCATCCACCAGGTAGCGTGAATCAGAAAACAGGGTGACGGTGGCAGGCGACGGGAGGGACTCCAGCGCGGTGATTGCCGCCAGTAATTCCATGCGATTATTGGTGGTCAGGCGGTATCCGCCGCTGATTTCACGGCGCTGCCCGCCCTGTTTGATCAGGGCGGCATATCCACCGGGGCCGGGGTTGCCATGACAGGCTCCATCAGTATGGATGATATATGATTGCATGGGGTTGATTTTACCCGTTCGGGCCATGCAGTGGAGGAAACTGGATGAAACCAATCATCAATCACGATGTGGAAATACGACCATTAACCCACCTGACCGGGGAACTGGCGCTTTCGGTGGTGACCGGGTACACCTCGGAATTCCGCTACACTCTGGAAAAAGAAGAAAGCGATGCTGAGTTTGTGATCCGCGGCAGGTTGGAACGGTTGAGCGAACCTCACACGGCCAGTTACCGCGAGGATTTTGGTTCTGAGGATATGTCGCGCTTTTTGGATTATCTCAAGCACGGTTTGTCCTTTGCGGCATACAGGGATGACCGATTGGCAGGATTTGCCATCTGTGAACGCATGGATTGGAACAGGGTCGTGCGGGTGTGGGAGTTCCATGTGCATCCAGATTGCATGCGCTCAGGTGTGGGACGGATGCTGATGAACCATGTGGCTGCCGTAGCTCAAAAAAATGAATACCGCGCCCTGTGGCTGGAGACACAAAATACCAACGTGCGCGCGATCCGTTTTTACCGCTCGGTTGGGTTTGAGGTGGAAACCATGCACACGGCTTTTTACAGCAATCACGACGCCGATCCTGAGCCTGAACGCGAGGCGGCGTTTTTTATGATTCGAAAACTGGAGTGAGGTTTATTTCACCGGATGGGGGATGAGTTCCAGCAACCCGGTGGATGGCTGGCGGCTGGCGATCATGACAAAATCAAAAGCATCCACCTGTTTGCACAGCTCCAGATCGGCTTCGTAAATGGCTTTGAGGTTGGAAGGCCATGGGGCATCCGGCATGTCACCATGTGGTTGGGTAACCCAGTGAAGGTAATCAGCCGGGTTGGGCTGCTCCATGCGTAACAAGGCGGAAATATAGTCGGCGCAGGCTGCATCCTCCACACCATGATTGTCATTGTGATAACCCGTGATGACGTACCTGACAGGCAAAGGTTGGCGGGTCAGGTATCGGGCGGTTGCCCCGGCGACGGCAAAACTGCACGCCAGCACTGCTTGCGCCTGCACTGCCCGCACCATGCCTTGTGTACCGGCGCTGGTGCGCTGGATGAGGGTTTTTCCCGTCAATCCGGTTGAGTGGTATAGCTCGCGTATCTGGGATGGGGAATTCCACAGGTGGAAGCCAGGGATGGGCAAACCGTCCATCTCGCCCATGATCAGCGAACCTGGCAATTGTTCATGCAGATCAAGCGCCTGTTGCACTTCACCCACCAGCAGGATGCGTTGCGCGCCCGCAGCAAAAGCGTAAGCAGCGGTGGTGAAGGCGCGGCACACGTCAATCACCACGGCTGCGCCGGTGATCTCGTGTGCATTTTGGAGGTGGTGATAATCAGATGGCTGATTCATGCGGTGATGAGCGGTTGATCAACGCGCCAATGTTGTTCATCAGGAACCAGGCAGACAGGAGCGCCAGCCAGATCTCACCTGTGGAAACGGATAACAGCAGCGCCCCCGCGCACAGAATGCAGGAGAAAATGCGCGGAACGAGATCACTGGATGTACGAAATACCATCTGGAAGATCAGGCTGAATATATTACCGCCATCCATGGGGAGAATGGGGAGCAGATTGAATAACGACCAGCCGACGTTTACCATGATGAGCGTGGTCAGCAACCAGGTGACAAACGCGCTGTTGGACAGATCAAAACCTTCAAGCAGGATCGACAGAACGAAAATTACCCCTCCAAAAAGGAGACCGGCCAGTGGCCCCGCCATCGACACCAGAATCTCCTGCCAGCGTCTGATTGGCCTGGCGCTGAAGGTGGGCTGGGTGACACCGCCCATGCCGTACAGGCGAATGAACGACCGGGTTCCAAACATGCGTAACAGGGCGGCATGGGCAAGCTCGTGCAGCAGGATGGAGACGAGAACCACGAATATCCACGGGATGATCAATGTAATGGGGCGGATGTTTGCCCCCAGCAACAGGGCGGTCAACCAGAAAAGAAAATGGATCTCAACCCTGAAACCAAAGATGGAAAATGAGAGACCTTGCCGGTTATTCATGGGTTCCCCCGTTTATTAAAGAAATGGGGGATCGAGCCATGCACTCGATCCCCACGGTTGTGAAGAAAATCAGGCGCCGAACTTGGTCAGGCGTTGAGCGTGGGCAAGCGCCAGGCTCATGGTGTGCAGCGCAGGGAAGGTTCCCAGCGCGCCCTGGGCGCAGGCGGTCTCACCAAAGCAGGTCTGATTATCCGGGCGAATGGCTGCGGGCGACCACAGCAGGAAAGGAACCGGATGCCATGAATGGCTCTTCATCTTGCACGGGGTTGAATGATCGCCGGTGATGATGAGGACATCGGGGTTGGTTTCCAGCAGGCCGGGCAGGGCTTCGTCCACGGTTTCGATCACGTGCACCTTGGCGTCAAAGTTGCCATCTTCGCCGTAGCTGTCGGTCTTCTTGATGTGAACAAAGAAGAAGTCGTAGTCGTTCCAGTAGCGTTTCAACGCAGCGAACTCATCCGCCGGGGTCTCACCGGGGAATTCCAGCACGTCCATGCCGACCAGTTGCGCCACACCCCGGTACATGGGGTACACGGCGATGCAGGCGGCTTTAAGGCCATACATGGATTGATAGGTGGGAAGACCCGGGTCGGTGGCAAAACCACGCAGGGTGAGTGCATTGGCTTTTGGCTCGTCCTTCAATAGTTCGCGGGCGGCGTCAACCCACTGATTGTACAGGTCAGCGGTGCGCTGGGCAGCGGCATTCTTCGCCACCACACGCAGCGGGGGAACGCCGGTCTTCTGGGGATCGGTCTCTTCCAGGGCATCCTCCAGACCCTCACCGCGCATGGTGACCGCAAAGCGGTATTCCTTGACGTGGCGCACTTCGATCTCAACGCCGGGGATGCGGATGGTCTTGAGTTTCTCAACAATCGGCAGGGCTTCCTCGCTGGAAATACGCCCGGCGCGGCGGTCAATGATGTTGCCCTGAGCGTCAACGGTGCAGAAATTGCCGCGCGCGGCGACATCGCCCTTCTTGACCAGCATGCCCACACCAAAGGCTTCCAGCACGCCGCGGCCAACTTCGTGTTTGACCGGGTCAACGCCAAACAGCGACATGTGCGCCGGGCCTGAGCCGGGGGTCACGCCCACGGCAATCGGCAGGGTCTGCCCAAGCATGCCTTCAGCGGCCAGTCGGTCCATGTTGGGCGTGGCAGCGGTTTCGAGTTCGGTTTTTCCGCCAGCCTGCATGGGCAGACCACCGAGGCCGTCCATGACCAGCAGGACGATTTTGCTTTTATTGGGTGACAGCAGGGATGGTAAATCTTCGAACATGATGAAGCTCCCTCTCTTTTGATGAATAATTCAACAGCCAATGGGCTGTTTGTTTGCCAACAAAATTGTAGCGCAAGATCAGCTCTTGCGCTACAAAGTCGGTCATGTTGTGAAAGGATGGCAGATTAGCGGACGGCGACCGGGTTCTCGCGATCCTGGGAGGGATCGAAGATGTGGAAGTTGTCCATGTTGAAGATAATCTGCACCTGGTTGCCGATCTGGAAGCGGGTGCGCGGGTCAACGCGGGCGACGAAGCTGTTTTTCCCGGAAAGCAGGTACAGGAAGATTTCGTTACCCATCAACTCGGTGACGTCCACCTTGGCTTCCACCGGGGCGGCATGGATGCCCGGAGGGGCATAATCGGGGTTGTGAATGTCTTCGGGGCGAATACCGAAGATGACATCGCGGCCAGCCAGCGGCAGGTAAACGGAAGTGCGGTCTTCGGGGATCTTCACGGCAAAGTCTTCGGTGGCAACATAGAGAGAATTGCCGTCCTTGCGCAACTGGGCCGGGAAGAAGTTCATGGCGGGTGAACCGATGAAACCGGCAACAAACAGGTTGTTGGGGCGGTCATAAAGGTTCTGCGGGGTGTCCAACTGCTGCAGAATACCCTTGTTCATCACGGCGATGCGGGTGGCCATGGTCATGGCTTCCGTCTGGTCGTGAGTCACGTAGATGAAGGTGGTCTGCAGGCGCTGGTGCAGCTTGCTGATCTCAGCACGCGTCTGGACGCGCAGTTTGGCATCCAGGTTGGAGAGCGGTTCATCGAACAGGAAAACTTTGGGCTCACGAACGATGGCGCGACCGACTGCCACACGCTGGCGCTGACCACCGGAAAGCTCACGCGGTTTGCGTTTGAGCAGGTGCTCGATGCCCAGAATTTCAGCCGCGGCTTCCACTTTTTCCTTGATCTTCGCTTTGGGTACGCGGCGAAGTTTGAGACCGAAAGCCATGTTATCGTACACCGTCATGTGCGGATAAAGCGCGTATGACTGGAATACCATGGCGATATCGCGGTCTTTGGGAGCAACATCGTTGACGACCACGTCGCCAATCAACACTTTGCCGTCCGAAACCTCTTCCAGGCCAGCCAGACAGCGCAGGGCGGTGGTTTTACCGCAACCCGATGGCCCCACCAGCACCAGGAATTCCTTATCGGCGATCTCCAGGTTCAGGTCGTTGATGGCGGTGAAATCACCAAATCGCTTGAAAACATGTTCGTACGTTACGCTTGCCATTCTTAAACTGCCTCCTTCCGGATGTGTATGGTGAATTTATTATATGACTCACTTCGGGAAAAAGCAATTGAAATATTTATTAAAAGGCCATTTTGTTTTAGATCTGGATATACAAAAAAAGCCTCGCCATATTTCTGGCGAGGCTTTTGACACGCAAAGGAGCGTTTACGGCTCGATCACCATAAAGTTATCGAACAGCACTTCCTGGCCGCCTTCATCGTAGGTTCCGACGATCAAGCCAACGCTGCCGTCTGCAGATATGTTGTCGTCCGTCACCTGCTCGAGCAGTTGATCATTGGCATACAGCGAGAATGTATTGCCAACGCAATCGGCGCGCAGGTGATTGCTGGCCGCGCCGGTGTTGATGGCGTCAGAAACTTCCAGTTCACCACTGCCCAGGGTGATCTCTTCGTTGTTGATCATTTTTGCGATGCCGTACATTCCATCCGAGGTGATGCGCAGAATGTAGAAATTTTCGTCATCCTGCCGGCGGCAAATAAAACCAATATCTCCACCTTTATCTGTGACGGTCTGGGTGTCCACTTCCAGGCGCACATCCGCGCCGCCTTCGTCAACAAAGTACCACGAGTAATACTGTTCGCTGGTGACGAGTACACGGTACTGCCCGTCCTCATAAGTTGAACTGGAGAAATCGTCGCTGCCTTCGGACCAGCCGCTCGAGGTGCTGGAGAAATCTTCTGAATAAATGACATTTGCTTGATCCACACCATCTGGCGTGTTTTCCGCACCGTCGCCGCCGAACGAGCCGATGGAGCAGGCCACGGCGGCCAGACTCAAAACCATCAGAACCATAAAAATTCGTTTCTTCATGAATTTCCTCTCCTGTACCCACTTTTAATTGGTTGTCATCAAATTATAACGTCCGCTTGATGTCATTTGCAAATGCCAATCGCTGTACTTTGGTGGCTTATTGGGTCAGAGGGCTTCGCTCATGCGCTGAATAAAACCCTCCAGGCCAGCCTGGGGATTGTCTCCCCAGGGTGCATATTGCCTGGCGATCTCCGCCAGATCCGGGCGCTGAATATATTGCAGCCACGGTTCAAAATGCCCGCCAAACAGGTGAAATGCGGCATCTTCTGTGTAGACGCGGCATATGTCGATAAGCTGGGTGGCTGTGGCTGCTTTTTGCCCATTGCGAAAGATGAACGGGTTGAAGGATCTCACCCCACGACGGGACAATTCGTTCTGGGCGATGTTTCTAATTTCCATCACCGAAAAATGCCAGTGGGTGACAATTTCATCCGCCACCATGTCATCATCCGTGCGTGGGTGGTAACGTTCTTCGTGGGTGAAATCCTGGACGAATTTCAGATGGAAGAGTTGATCAACCGTCATGGATTGGGCTAGTTTGGCTTCACATGCAGTAATAAGCTGTAAGGCTTCCTTCAGAAAGCGCTGGCTATTGCTCAGGCTCGTGCCATTGGCAAACAATACGGAGATGGACGCTAGGAGAGCCGGGTGGGTGCGCATGTTGCACAGGCTGCGAATGACCGCCACAAGAGTGTTACCGTCATCCTCCCCCAGACGGATGCTGCCTGTCGCCACCTGGCGGCCTATGGTGCGCAGTGAGTCGATTACAGGTTGCTCAGGAAAGCGGCTGAGCGCGAAGATTACCCGTGAGCGCCCATACCAGCCCATGCGGTGACAACCAGCGGCTTTGATCAATGGTTTGATCAAGCGCGCATCGGTGGAATCTTTGATCAGATCCATCGCGACCATGGCCATGTTCTCATCATCGGTGGTTTCCAGAATCTGGCATGCCTGTGCGATGGGATCGGGGAGGATGCCAATTTTTCGAAGAAAATCAGTTGCCATACAGGAAAATCCTCCATGCAGGTGTGTCTGGATGGATGAAAGAATGAGCGAATTCTGTTTTTGAGTGATACTTTGCTTTAATTGTACTTCTCTTGTCCCGGTCAACAATCAAAACGCCCTCGTTTTGGAGGGCGTTTTGATTGTTGATAAATGGTGGGACCGGGGTTCAAGCTTTAAATTGGCTCAAGCGCTCGATCAGGTCGTCAATATCGTCCATGGTTAACACAGGCGACATATGCCCGATGCGGAAGATTTTGTCTTTTAGCGCGCCCAATCCGCCGGATATTTTTAGGTCATGTTCACATTCCATGTAGTGCACAATCTGGCTGGTGGGAACACCCTGGGGACCATAAGCCGCGGTCAGAACCGGAGCCATAATCTCATCCGGAGTATAGGGTTCCATTCCAAGGCGGCGCAAGCCTGCGCGCAGATGCAGAGCCAGTTTGCGATAGCGCTCCAGGCGGGTTTCAATGCCTTCGGCAAGCAACTGGTTGAGACTGGTGTTCAGCGCAACCACATTGTTGGTCGCCATGGTGATTGGGAAGGGGTGCCAGTCGGCCCAATCCAGGGCATACTGCCGCCAGACGCGCAGGTCGCCATACCAACCGTGACCCTTGTCTGGGTTGCGGTCGATCATGCGCCACCCATTATCAGATACAGCAACGGGGGCGAGGCCTGGAGGCGCTCCGAGGCATTTTTGTGATGCAGATGCAACCAGGTCAATGCCCCAGTCGTCCATGCAGAAGGGCACGCCGCCCAGAGAGGACACTGCATCAATGATGCAAAGCAGGCCATTTTGTTTGCAAAAACGAGCCACCTCCTCGACCGAATTGACAATGGTTGTGGAGGTCTCAAGGTGCACCATGGCAACCGCAACGGCATCTGGATGGGCTTTGTAAGCGGCTTCAAAGTGAGCAGCAGTCAGCGCCTGCCCCCAAGGGCAATCCACCGTTGCCACCTGCAATCCATAACCGCGCGCCACGGCAGTCAGGCGGTCTCCGAAGAAACCGTTGGAACCCACCAGAATTTTCTCGCCGGTGGAAAGAGCACTGCCGATACAAGCGTCAATGCCGGATGAGCCTGAACCCACCATCAAAAAGGTATCGGCGCGGGTATGCATAACCTGGCGAATGAGATCGATGGTCTGGTTATAAAAGTCGGTCCATGCTGGCCCGTAGTGAGGTTGCACCGGGCTGCCCATGGCCTGCAGGACAGCCGGGTCAGGCTGAATGGGGCCAGGGATCATCAGTTTGAGTGGTTTCATGGACATAATGAATGTTTCCTTGTGGGTGCATCAATTGAGAGGATGGGAAAACGAAGCTTTATTGATAAGAATAGCACAATCGCGGGCAGGTGGAAAATTCGCGGGAATTAAATGTGATGAATGTCTTAAAAAGTATTGACAAACCGATCTGAAAGTTGTACTATGGCTTGAATAAATAACCAGTTGAACGGCTGGTTATCGAGGTTGAGTGTTTGTCCATCCACTGCAGCCATCGACGATGAAAAGAAGTATTGCATGACGCCGATGCACTTAGTTCTCTCCCTTACTTACTATATTCATTACTAGCCGCGGAACGGTATTTGTTGCCGTTCCTCATATCCAGTTATCGATTGTTTGCAGAACAATACGGTTGGGCAGTTCCATTAATTTACATTAATAATTGATTAATTTGATTTCATGCCCAACCGGTGTGTAGCATCGACTGAGGAGGTGATGCCTTTCCGGGTAGTAAAGAGAATGAAGCAAGAAATCGCGTAAAAGAACCAACACAAAAGAGGAGAGTATTGGAGATGAAAAGCCGTATTTTGATCGCAGTTGTACTTCTGGCAACCGTTATTCTGGCTGCCTGCCAACCCGGTGGCGCTCCCGCCGCCGGCTCCGACGGCCCCGTCAAGATCGCCATCCTGGCGCCCTTGAGCGGCCCTGTGCCCACCTTCGGTGTGTCCACCCGCGATGGCGCTCTGCTGGCCATCAAGGAATGGAATGCCAAGGGTGGCGTCCTCGGTCGCCAGATCGAAGCCATCGTTGAAGATTCACAGTGCACCCCTGACCCGGCCGTGAATGCCGCCAACAAAGTCATTGACCAGGACGGCGTCAAATTCATCGTCGGCGAAGTGTGCTCCAGCGCGTCCATTCCCATTTCTGAAATTGCACAGGAAAAGGGCGTCGTTCAGATTTCCCCCACCTCCACCAACCCCACCGTCACCCTCAAGGCCGACGGCACTGTGAAGGACTACGTCTTCCGCGCTTGCTTCATTGACCCCTTCCAGGGTCTGGTGATGGCCAAGTTCGGTCTGGGCAAGGGTTTCAAGACCGCCTTCATCCTGTTCGATCAGGGCAATGACTATGTGCGCGGCCTGGCCGAAGCATTTGAAAAAGCCTGGACCGAGAACGGTGGCGAAGTTGTTGGCAAGGAAACCTACACCTCCAACGACACCGATTTCTCCGCCATTCTTACCAAGGTGGCTGAGACCAACGCTGAAGTTCTGTTTGTACCCGATTACTACAACATCATCAATCTGGTGGCTGCCCAGGCCAAGGAAAAGGGCGTGACCGCTGTGATGATGGGTGGTGATGGCTGGGATTCCCCCGACCTGGATCTGTCCGCCGCTGCCGGTGGTTTCTACTCCAACCACTATTCGCCCGAAGACACCCGCGAGATCGTTCAGAACTGGGTGGCGAACTACAATACGGAATATGGCGCCACTCCTGATGCTCTGGCGACCCTGGGTTACGATGCCACCAATCTGCTGATCGCTGCCATCGAGAAAGCCGGTAGCGACGATCCTGCCAAGGTGAAGGATGCCCTGGCTGCGATTGAATGGGACGGCGTTTCTGGAACCATCACCTATGATGAATTCCACAACCCGATTAAATCGGCTGCAGTGTTGACCGTGGCGGACGGCAAGGTTTCCTTCGTGGAATCGGTTGCTCCGTAGTCCAATCTGCTTGTTCAAAAGGGGCGGCAGGCAATTTGCCGCCCCTTTCTCCAGATAATGTCTCAAGGTAGACTATGAGAGCTTCGACAACCCCCAACCCAACATTTTTTCAGGTCTTTATCAAGAAGGGGTGGCTTGGAAAGCTTTTCCTGCTGGCGATTGCTCTACTGGCAGTTTACAAGCTGACCATCTCGTTAATCGCCGGCCCCATTCTATTCACCCAACAAATTGTCAATGGCCTTCAGCTTGGTTTTGTTTATGCGTTGATTGCGCTTGGCTATACCATGGTTTACGGTATTGTGCGCCTGATTAACTTTGCGCACGGCGATGTCTTCATGGTGGGCGCTTTTGTCAGTTTCTTTGCCATCAGCCGGTTTCAAATTCATAACTGGCTGGCAAAGGTGATCCCTGGTGTTCCCCCCGCTTTAAACCTCATTGTGGGCACGCTGACGGTGATCATTTTTGCCATGGTGGTCTGCGCCCTGATGGCCTTCACCATCGAGCGGATCGCCTATAAGCCTTTGCGCGACGCTCCGCGCATTTCTGCACTAATTACCGCCATCGGTGTTTCCTTCTTCCTTGAATATTTCGGTGCGCTGCAGTTTGTGTTCACGCCAAACTTCATTACTTTTGAGCGTCCGTTTGAGGTTATCACCTGGTACGTTAATTCCAGTGGCTTTGGCAGGGTCACCAGCGAGGGTGTTCCCCCGGGTAGCATTATTTTCTCCAACATTCTGGTGATCATCATCCTGCTGTCACTTGGCTTGCTCCTGCTCCTTAATTTCATCGTGCAGAAAACCAAAATTGGACGCGCCATGCGGGCAGTTGCTTATGACAAGCAGACTGCCCGTTTGATGGGTATCAATGCTGATGCCATCATCTCCACCACCTTTGCCCTGGGTGCTGCCCTGGCAGGTGTGGCTGGTATGTTGTACGCCATTGCGTATCCACAGGTGTTCTTCTGGATGGGTATCATCCCCGGTTTGAAGGCATTTGTGGCGGCTGTGCTTGGCGGCATCGGCAGCATTCCTGGAGCGCTGGTTGGCGCATTGATCATGGGACAGGCTGAGACATTGAGCGCAGCCTACATCTCCACCCCCATGCGTGACGCCATTGCCTTCAGCATTCTCATTGTTGTATTGTTGGTGCGGCCCACCGGTATCTTCGGTGAGCCTTCCCGAGAGAAAGCGTAGGGCAGGATGGCTAAACTATTCAAGAACAATTCAGTTGTGTTTATCGGCGGCGCCATCCTGCTGCTGGTGATTGTTCAGGTGCTGATCAGCCTGGGCATCCTGAACACTTTCTGGTACACCATTTTGCGGCTGGGCGCTGTTATGGCAATCGTCAGCCTGGGCCTCAACCTCATTTACGGGTTCAATGGTCAGTTTTCACTGGGTCAGTGGGGTTTCTACGCCATCGGCGCCTACACCGCTGCTGACATCACCTACCGCTGGCAGATGCTGCACAGCGCAGGTGGGTTGCTGGTGGTTTTGTTCTCGGTGCTGCTGGGCGGCGCGGCCATCATGGTGCTGCAAAAGCTGTTGGGCAAAGTGCGCGGCATGGATGCGTTATCTCAATTTGCCCTGTACTTCCTGACCGTTGTGGTACTCACCATCGCATCCGTCTTTATTGGCAAGTTCCTGGACGCCCCCGTGACCGCTGCCCTCTCGGCGTTGCCGGCCGGGGTCAGCCTGCAGATCGTGTTCTTCCTGGCGGTGATACTGGCCGGCCTGGTTGCTGCTGAAGTGAGCTTCCTGTTCGGTTTGCCGGTGTTGACGCTCGGCTCCGACTACTTTGGCATTGCCACCCTGGGTTTCACCATCATCGTCAAAGTGCTGCTGGACAACTCGGATACCCTCATGGGGTTTGTCGAGATGAAAGGTGCACGTGGCATGATCAGCATCCCCAAGGTCACCAGTTGGTTCTGGGTGGCGGCGTTCCTCATCCTGGTGGTGATTGTCACCCGCAATCTGTTGCAGTCCACCACTGGACGCGCCATTGTCTCGGTGCGAGAGGACGAGATCGCTGCCAAAGCCATGGGTATTGATGTGGCTTACTTTAAAAACCTGACCTTTGTGATCGGCAGCCTGTTTGCAGGGCTGGCGGGCGGCCTGTACGCACACATCAACGGCTTCCTGCATCCCAACACGTTTAATTTCATCAAGTCCTTCGACCCCATGATTATTGTGGTGTTCGGTGGGCTGGGCAGTGTCACCGGCACGGTGTTTGCTTCATTTGCATGGGCGCTGGTTCTGGAAGGTTTCCTGCGTCTGTGGCTGCCGGATGGGTTTGAAACCTGGCGTTTTGTGGTTTATCCGCTGCTGCTGCTGATTATGATGCTGCTAAAACCCAATGGTCTGTTTGGCAACTACGAATTACCCTATCTTCGCCAGGTGCTGCCTGACATTGTCAAGAAAAAACTGGGTAGGGCAGTCGAGTTGAAGGATAAGAATCCGATGAACCCGGAGATGGGAATGCCATCCAATCCAGAGGAGGTGGCGTAATGAGCGAACAGGCCACCCCCATGGTAAAGGAAATGCCGCAAACCTCTACTGAGCCGCTGTTGCAATTGAGTGGGCTGACCAAGGCGTTTGGTGGGTTGAAAGCGGTAAACAATGTTGACCTGGTGCTGAACAAGGGCGAATTGAACGGACTGATCGGTCCCAATGGAGCCGGAAAGACCACCGTCTTTAACGTGATCACCGGTGTGTACGCCCCCACACAGGGTTCGGTGACTTTCAACGGGCAGGATATTTCGGGATTGCAGCCATTTGAGATCAATCATCTCGGTGTGGCCCGCACCTTCCAGAACATTCGCCTGTTCCCCAACCTGACCGTGCTGGATAACGTGCGCATTGCCTATCATCCACACGCCGGTTACGGACTGGCTGACGCACTTTTGCACAGCCGCAAGTTCAAGCAGCGCGAAGATGAGCTGACTCTGCGGGCGATTGAGTTTCTGTCGGTGTTCAACCTGCAGGATCGCCTGGGTGAGACAGCCAAGAACCTGCCGTACGGTGAACAACGCCGTCTGGAAATTGCCCGCGCACTGGCAGCCACCCCGCAGTTGCTGCTGCTGGATGAGCCTGCCGCCGGTATGAACCCCAATGAAGCTGATAACCTGCTCGAACTGATCCATTTCATCCGTGAGCGATTTAACCTGACCATCCTGTTGATCGAACACCAGATGCGTGTGGTGATGAACATCTGTGAAAACATCACCGTGATGGACTTTGGTGAAGTCATTGCGCGCGGTACGCCGCAGGAGATCCAGTCGAACGATAGAGTGATTGAAGCCTACCTGGGGCCGGGCGCGGCAGCCTTATCCGAAAAATTCCGACGAAAGAAGTAGCCCATGATGCTCGAAGTCAAAGACCTACACGTATATTACGGTGCAATTCACGCTCTGAAGGGCATCAACTTCCATGTGGAGCAGGGTGAGATCGTCACGCTGATCGGAGCGAACGGAGCGGGAAAATCCACCACGCTGAATACGCTGTCCGGTATTTTACGGTCTCGAAACGGCAGCATCCATTACCTGGGTGAAGAAATTACCCAGATGCCCGGACAGGACATTGTGCGTCGTGGGATGATCCAGGTGCCTGAGGGGCGTAAAATATTTGCCACCCTGTCTGTCATGGAAAATCTGGAGATCGGTGCTTTCATCCAAAGTGACAAGGCGCAGGTTTCCCGGGATATTGAAGCAGCCTTTGTGCGCTTCCCAAGACTGAAGGAACGCCGCAATCAACTGGGCGGTACGCTCTCTGGCGGTGAACAGCAAATGCTGGCAATTGCGCGCGGTTTAATGGCGCATCCCAAGCTGTTGCTGCTGGATGAACCCTCCATGGGTCTGGCCCCCATTCTGGTGGAGCAGATCTTCGAGATCATCCGTGATATCAACGACCAGGGAACCAGCATCCTGCTGGTGGAGCAGAACGCGCAAATGGCGCTTGCCATTGCTGACCGCGGTTACGTAATGGTGACCGGTGAGGTGATGCTGGAAGGCAAGGGCAGTGAACTGCTCGAGAACCCGGTTGTTGTGGAAGCCTACCTGGGTGGGCATTAATCAGGAAGGGAGCGGAAAAATCATGAATACACTCAGCAAGGTATTGCTCTTCATCCTGTTGCCCATCGTGGCTGTACTGTCTTATCCTCCTTCCATGTTGGGGTCAGGTATCGTATTGATCCTGATTGTGGCTGTGTTGATCGGCCTGCTGGGCTGGTTGCTGTGGCGTGGTCGTTCGCTCGCGCTCACCTTTGCCATCTTTCTGCAGGGTATGAATGTCATTGTGCGGCTGATGATGTTGTTTTCCAACAGCATGGATAAGACGACCGGTGTTGTAAATGTGACTTATATCATTGCTTCGTTGTTTGGTTTGCTGCTGTCCATGTATCTTGTCTTAAAACTGGATACCCCCCAGGTTCGCAAGATCATGGTGAGGTAGACACCGCAAAATCAGTGGTACAACCCAAACTGCTGCCTTAAAAGAAAGAACCCCACCGTGCCGTGTGCAGCGTAGTTTTGAACCTGCTTGCGCAGGTGGGGTTCTGCTACTGGGCGCCGCCTTGGCCGAAGCCTATCGCGTTGCCTTTGTATATGCTGAACCCCATAAAACTGGTGTTGGCTCAAAACCGGTTGTGCGGCATCACGAGCACAGCAGGGTATTGCTCTTATACCATAGAATAATTTGTGTGTACAGGTTATCCTGAGAAGCACACATCTGCCTGCCGGTAGAATTTGGATTGAATGATCCGGAACCAACGGGGGAGTGAAGGATTATATCTCTTTGATAATTTTGAGGGTGTGTTTGTTGTACCAAAGGGAGGAAACCAATGAAAACAAAACCTTATTTGCTTATTGTTTTACTGGCAATTATTCTCGTGGGGTGTGGTGGTAAAACCACAGGTGAGCTGATTATTGAGGATGCCTGGGCGCGTACTGGAATTGCCGGTGGCAACAGCGCGGTCTACTTCATCATCAAAAATGGAATGGGTGAGGATGACGCTCTACTATCAGCCAGTTGCGATACCGCCAAAATGACGCAGGTTCATATGAGCAGCATGGATGCTGAAGGAAACATGAGCATGAGCGAGCAGGAACGAGTGGAGATACCGGCCGGTGGAAGTGTGGAGTTCGCCCAGGGCGGCCTGCATGTGATGTTGATGAACCTAAATCAAGATCTGGTCAATGGAGACAGCCTTGAAGTAACACTGTCATTTGAGAAAAGTGGAGACGTTGTCTTGCAGGTTCCGGTGCGGGAACCGTGAAGTCAGAATGTGAGAATATGATATGAACGCCATCCGTGCATTTATCGCCATTGATTTGCCGTCATCCATACAGGCGCGCCTGCGTGCTGTCATCTCTGAATTGGACCAGCCGCCTCTGAGCGCGGTCCGCTGGGTGACCGCCCAAAATATTCATCTTACCCTCAAATTTCTTGGCGATATCTCGCCGTCCAATCTGGAAATGCTGTGCAAGCAACTGGAAGCGGATACGGCACGATATGCATCCTTTGGCGTAAAGGTGGCCGGGCTGGGGGCGTTTCCAAATCCCCGCCGCCCCAGGGTGATCTGGGTGGGTATTCACGCACCGCAAGCCCTGGTTTCATTGCAAAAAGCAATTGAAAGCAGTACCCACCGGCTGGGATATGCAACCGAGGACAGGGCTTTTTCTCCACACCTGACCCTGGGCCGGGTGGCCCACAATGCCAGTCCGGCTGAAGTGCAGCAAATTGCCGATAGACTGGCCACCATGCAGGTTGGCGAACTGGGTGAGTTTGCGGTGAATGAGGTGCTCCTTTACCGGTCTGACTTGAAACCGGGTGGCGCGATATATTCCCAACTCTTTCATACCACTTTAAAAACGGCCTGATTTCGGTTAAAATAGGGTACCCTCACGGGGGACGTGCAGCAGTGCAGTCACCCGGTGGGCGGAAAAATACCAAAGAGGTGGACTCTGAATACACTAGAAGTAGCTCGATCGATAGTTGAGGCGTTGGAGGACAAAAAAGGGGAAAACATCGTCCTTCTGGATATTCATGAAACGACGGACTTGGCCGATTACTTTGTCATCTGCTCTGGCACCAGTGACCGCATGCTGAACAGTCTTTCTGATGTGGTACGCGAGACGGTGAAGCAAAAGTTTTCCATCATTCCGCGTGGTGAAGGCAACCCATCGGACGGTTGGCTGGTTGTTGATCTGGGTGATATTGTTGTGCATCTGTTTTCTCCTGACCAGCGCGATTATTACCGGCTGGAACAGTTGTGGGAACGCGGGAAAGTGTTGCTGCGCGTGCAGTAAACTCCTTCCTTATTGATCATATCGAAAAAAGTTGCCAGTTGTCTGCTGTCGGTTTCACAACCCAACAGCCGATAACCGGCAACTTTTTGATTTAGTGAAATGCCTATATCACCGCATCGATCATCAATGCCAGAAAGATAAAGCCCAGATACATGCTGGAATAGCGGTACATCTTCCAGGCCAGTTTGTTGCCCCCATTTTTTCTCACCTTCCAGGCGGTGGAGAGCAGCCATGCTCCCAATAGCAGCGCCGAGATCAGGAAGATCAGGCCGGTCATATTGAGCACCGGCATCAGCAGGGTGACCAGCACCAGTTGGACTGTATAGAACAGGATCTGGTTGCGGGTGACGGTTTCACCGCGCACCACCGGCAACATGGGGACACCGGCGCGGGCATAATCCTTCTGGCGCACCAGCGCCAGCGCCCAGAAGTGTGGTGGGGTCCATAAAAAGACAATGGCGAACAGGAACAGGGCAGGGAAGTCCAGACTGCCGGTGACGGCTGCCCAGCCCACCAGGGGTGGTATGGCTCCGGCTCCGCCGCCAATGACGATATTTTGCACAGTGAGTTTCTTCAGCCAGATGCTGTAGAGCAATACATAGTACACTGCCCCGGCCAGCAACAGCAGGGCTGAGAGCAGGTTAACCAGCGAAGCCATGAGGAAGAAGGAAGCCAGTACGGCGCCGGTTCCGTAAGCCAGACCCTCACCAGGGGTCAAACGCCCGTCAGGCAGCGGGCGTTTGGCGGTGCGCTGCATGGAGCGGTCCAGATCGCGGTCGATATACTGGTTGAGTGCGCTGGATCCTCCGGCAGCCAGGGCACCACTGATGATGGTGAGGATCGTGACTCCGAAGGCAGGGAAAGCCTGTGCGCCCACGACCATGCCGGCGTAGGTGGTGACCAGCAACAACACGACAATGATGGGCTTGTTAAGCAGCACAAAGTCACGCAGGCGGGGAAGGAATGGAAGCGGCTGTGACACCTCAGATTTTTCACTATCCACATCCCGCGCTGCGTAACCGGCAGAGACAAACGCAAGTACCAGTGCCATCCACAGGCCGGCAGAACTCACCGCATGCAGGGCGATCAAATCGGCGGGAAAGGTATTCAGCACCTTGGCAGCCCCAACCAGCACCTGTCCGGCGAATAGCACCATGGCAGCCGTGGAAGCAGTCAACACCACCGGCTGACTGCGCTGGGAGCGCCACGCGCGGTTGAAAAGCACCACCATCAGCACACCTGAGATGAGGGTGATGAAGCGGTGGGAAAGCTCCAGCCAGCCATTCAATGTAGCCGGCAGACCGCCAGCGCAAAACGGGTATCCGGCGCAATCGCCGGAACCGATTTTTGCGAGCACAGCCCCTGAGGTCATCAAGACCAGAATGGCGATCATGCTCCAGATGGTGAGACGGGCAAAAGGTGTGCGCCATACCGGCTTTTGTGTTTGAGGCAAATAATGCGCGACGATGGCAGCAACGTACAGACTGGCTGCACCGTAAGCCAGGATGGAGTGCAGCCATGCCGCAGGCACACCCGGCAGCATGATGATCACAAAGCCAGCCAAGGCTTGTGCGAGCACCAGAACGCCGCCCCATATGGTGAAACGTTTCAAGATTGCGTTTTCTGAACGGCGAACGGCCAGCCAGGAGACCACTGCCGCAATCATTAGGAAGCCTGACAGGACGCGGTGTGCGAAGTTCAAGCGGGCAAGCGCCGTCTCAGGGATGCCCCACTGCCCGTAGCAGGTGGGAAAGTCAGGGCAGGCAGCCCCGGCTCCGCTGATGCGCGTGAAGTATCCGAGCACAATTGCCAGAAAGGCAAGCGCCGCGGCGATGAACAACCAACCGGTTATTGCCCGGTTTGGTTTGGTGTTTTCAGATTTTGTTTCCAGTAAATATTGGTCTGTCATAACATATCCATTCATGAACGCTGGTCGGGTGCAAGCGGTTTTGGTGAAACCCCATCCGGTGCCTGATCTGCATCCTGACTGGCACTTTTTGCGTTTTCACGAGCCAGTGAGCGGCGCACCAGCAGCGGATACCCGAAGAAAAAGATACCGGCAAAGATGAACCACTGAATGGCGTAACCCATGTGGGGACCTTCGCTTAATTCCAACGAGGTCAGGGCAGGGAAGGGCGGCTCAGTGCGGTCTGCAACTTCTGCCTGCTGGATGAAAGCCGGCAGCATGGGCACGCCGCTGAACTCCTGCACCTGAGTGATGCTGACCGTGTTGACAGCCGGAGCGCTCTGTTGGGTGTTGGTGTTGGGTGGAGCCTGGATCACGCCAGGGGTAAAGTTGGATTGATCCTGCGGGCGGCGCAATTGCCCGGTGATGGTCACCTCGCCAGGCTGGTCAAAGCGGCTGAGATCGGCAATTTGATCGAAAGGGATCCAGCCGCGGTCAATCAGGATGAGCTGATCACTGCCGCTGATTTCCAGCGGGGTCAGCAGATGATACCCTGGCAGGCCTTCGCGTACCTGGTTGCGCAGCAACACCTGGTCGGCATGCACAAATTCACCCGTTACCGTAACGGTGCGATATTCCATGTCGTTAAGCTGATCCACCGGCAGGGTCTGATTGAGGTCAAGCCCGGGGGCGTTCAACTGGGCGGTGACGCGCGAATTAAAGGCGCGGCGCTGTTCCAGACGGTCCAATTGCCAGATGCCCAGACGTACCATTACGCCCGACGCCGCCAGAAACAGCAGGGTGGTGAGCACCCAGCGAAAGCTGAGCAAGCGGCGCAGGTTCATGTCGCCGCCTCTTCAGCCGGTTTGGATTTTTCCTTGAGCGGTATGGCCAGCAGACTGTAAAGCCATAACAGCACACCGCTGGGCAGGGCAACCGCCATGATGCCCTGGAAGCGGATCCATGCTGTTGGACGGGGTTGAACGTCAATGCCCATGTACTGGGTGGGCTGGAAGGAACATTCCAACCCGTAAGTGTTGGTATTTTCCAGGGTCAGCGAGCCGCTTGAACCCGGGGGAACCCATATGGGCCCCAGTTGATGCGCGACGCTGTCTTCATTGACCACCACCAGTTCATCGCCGACGATAAAGCTGATGTTGCTGGGCAACGATGGCACGGATTTACCTGCCGCCACCTGCTCGGATGTGCCGGGCGGGATGATCAGCTCAAAGCGTTCGGGTTGGTCGCGGTCCAAAGAGTTGATGGATTGATACGAAAACTCACTCACCAGCCAGCCAAAGCCAACGGCGATCAGCATGGCCAGCAGCAGACGCAAAGCAGCCGGGCCAGCCAGTTTCATCATTCCTTCTCCTTGAGCAGGTGACGAAGATCCTGCTCCATGTCTGCCACCGGTGTTCCAAAGGCATACGTCAGGCGCAAATTGCCGTGCTTGTCCACCAGGTAGGTGCGGGCTGAGTGTGCCACCTGATAGTTTCCCTCTGAACCGGTGTCCTGTATTTCGCGATACACGCCGTACGCATCCCACACAGTTTGAAGTTGCCCCTCGCTGCCGGTTAAGCCGATGATGTCAGGGCTAAACAGGGCTGTGTATCTGCCAACCACGTCGGGTGTATCACGTTGAGGGTCAACTGTGATGAAGACGAAATTGATCTCCCCGGCTTTTTCGCCCAAACGTTCGATCAATTGTTTCATCTCCCCCAGGGTGGCGGGGCACACATCAGGGCAGTGGGTAAAGCCAAAAAAGATGAGCGTGATGCGACCGCGTTGTTCACTCAGTCGAAATTCCTGCCCGCTGCCGGATGCAAGAACGATGTCTGGGGCGGGCGATGGGTTTTCGATTACCGAGCCGCGCAGGGTGTACGGACGGGTGAACATCACGCCCAAAACCACCAGCAAAGTTGCGGCAGTCAGCAATGCGACCAAAAACCATTTGTTCATGCCCGCTCCCTTCTCTGCAAAATCATCCGATTGCCGTTCCGATCAGGTAAAGCGCCGGGTAGAAGAAGATCCACACCACATCCACAAAATGCCAGTAATTGGCGGCAGCTTCAACTGCCCAGTGCCGTTCGGGTGAATAATGACCCCGGCGGCCATTGCGATAGACGATAAACAGGAAGATCACGCCGGTGAGAACATGAAGGGCATGCATACCGGTCATCATATAGAAGACCGCACCTTCCGGTCCGTCATCCGGACCAAATGGAGCCAGTTGCCACTCCACGCCCACCACGCCCACCAGGAACAGGACCCCCAGAATGAGGGTGATCAGGGTGGAGTTTAGAAAACCCTTGCGGTTTCCGCTGGCGATCTGCACCTCGGCGCGGTTCATGAAAAATGAACTGATCAACAACACTGCTGTGACCGCCAGACCCAATATTGGCTCCAGATGCGGGCGGTAATTACCAAGCAGGTAGAAGCGGGTGAACAACAATGCCCCAAACACAAAAGAATCGGAGATGATGAACAGCCACAGACCAAGACGGTTGGTTCCCAGCCGATGCTTGTATTCGCTCTCAGTGATTGCATGTGAACTCATTCGTGTCCCTCCTCATCCGGCCTGAACAGGCGGTAAACATGCATGAAGAACCACAACACCAGGCCGGCCTTTAGCAGGGCGGTGGCGAACAGAAAAACCGCGCCAGCCTCAAGGATGCCCAGAATGTACTCGATGACGGTCAGCAGCGCCAGGCCAAGGAAGACAATCACCCCGCGGCGCAGTGCCATGCTTTTTCCAGAAGATTTTTCCATGGATACCTCTCTTTATCTCAATCGCCTGATACCGGGCGGGCCACGGCGGGTGGATCCACTTCCACATAACGGGAGTTGGGCAAGCCGTAATCGTAAGGGTCGCCAACCACGCGCAGCGGCGTTTCATAGTTGTGTTGCGGGGTGGGTGAAGGGATCTGCCACTCTGGAGAGCGGGATTCCCACACATTGCCCACGGCCAGTTCGCCTTTGCGCGCACTGCGGAAGATGTTGACGAAGAAGATCAGGATCGAGAAGGCAATTACAAAACCCGCAATGGTGATCAACAACTGGGTAAAATCAAAACCCATGGCGGGGTCATAGTCAGCAATACGGCGGCGCATGCCCAGCAGACCCACCTGCATCTGCCCGAAGGAAGTGATCAGGAAGGCTGGCAGCATCAGATAGAAATGGATCTTGCCCAGCGTCTCATTCAGCCGCCTGCCGGTCACCTTGGGGTACCAGTAATAAATGGCGGCAAAGATGGGGAAGACAAACCCGCCGAACATGGTGGCGTGAAAGTGTCCGACCACAAAGTAAGTGTCGTGCAGGTGCAGGTCGGTGGAGACGGTTCCGTGCGGGGGCCCTGTAAGGCCGCCCAGCAGGAAGACCACCAGCGCACCCATGACAAACAACATGGGCGTCTGGAAGCGCGCCCGGCCCATCCAGATCGTGGCGGTCCAGCTAAAGAATTTGATGCCGGTGGGAACAGCAACCAACAACGTGCTGTACATGAAAGGAACCCGCAGGTACTCTTCCATGCCAGACGTGAACATGTGATGACCCCACACCAGAAAACCCACCAGTGCGATGCCAAACGAAGACATTGCAACCCATTTATAGCCAAACAACGGTTTGCGCACAAACACCGGCAACAGCTCGCTGATGACGCCCAGGCCGGGCAGGACAAAGATATACACCGCCGGGTGTGAATAGAACCAGAACAGGTGCTGGAACAAAATGGGATTGCCGCCGCCAGCCGGGTCAAAGAAGCTCATCCCAAACAGACGTTCGAACATAATCATTTGGAAGGAGGTGCCGATCAACTGGGTGGCGGTCAGGGCGATCATGGAGGTGGACAACATGCCCCACACAAAGATGGGCATGCGGAACAGGCTCATGCCCTGCGTGCGCAGGCGCAGGATGGTGGCGATGAAGTTGAGCGCCCCCAAAATGGAAGACCACCCGGCGAGGAACACGCCAACGAAGAACATTTGAATGCCAATCGGGCCGCGCACACTCAGGGGGGGATAACCCGTCCAACCGGTTTCAAAGCCGCCGAAGAACAGCGCCGAAACCAGAATGAACGTGGCGGGAATGTTGATCCAGAAGGCGAAGGCGTTCAAACGCGGGAAAGCCATGTCGCGCGCGCCGATCAACAGCGGAACCATGTAGTTGCCCATGGCTGCGATGCCGGTGAGGATGGTGAGGATCAGCACCATGCCGTGCATACCCACCAGCGTGTTGAACTGCACGAAGTTCAGGATCTGCAATCCGGAATCGGCCAGCTCGGTGCGGAATAATAAGGCAAAACTGCCGCCCACTACGAGCAGGAATAACGATAGGAACAGGTACTGCACACCGATCACCTTGTGGTCCAGGCTGAAGCCGAAGTAGCGTTTCAGCCCTGGTTCCTCGGTGATGTGCTCAGGGTCCTCAGTTTCCTCACCTTTGGCCCAGCGGAACCAGTCACGGAATGCTCCCAAGCCAATCATGAAGAAGATGGCGCTCATGAATGCGCCGCCGACCAGGGCTGGTTCTAGCTTCCAGCCCCAGCCGAGCAGTGCGCGGATCAGCGCCACCAACCCCACCCCAACGGCGGCGCCCAGTAGTTGCCATAACACCCCGCGAAGCATGCCAATGGAATAGACTCTCTTCATTATCCATCTCCTGTTCTATTGCAAGGTCTTCATAAACTCAACAATGGCGGTGATTTCCTCCTCGCTGAGCTGGGTGTCGTAGGTTTGTGGCATGACGTTGGGCGGATAGCCCTCCGGGATGTGCACATTGGGATCAACAATGGCGGTATGCAGGTACTGCTCATCCGCCACAATGGTGCTGCCGTCCATCAGGGTCCGTTCTGATTCGAACAGCCCCTGCCAGGTGGGTCCTACAGATGGGGTGCCATCCAGGGTGTGGCAGCCTATACAGCCGGTTGAGGTTGCCAGTTGTTCGCCGAGCTCAGCCGGGCTTGCATCTGCTGTATTGGATTGATCCACCAGCCATGCCTCAAAATCGGCAGGTTCCATCACGGTCACGGTGCTGTTCATGTAGGCGTGCGCTCCGCCGCATAATTCGGCGCATAAAATGGGGAACTGACCCGTATTGGTGGGTGTGAAACGCAGCTCCTTCACCAGGTTTTCCCCCGGAAGTACGTCCTGTTTAACGCGAAACTCTGGCACCCAGAAGGAATGGATCACATCCTGCGAGGTCATCAGTAGTTGCACCTGGCGATCCACCGGCAGGTACAGTTCTGATGTCTTGATGCCGTACTCAGGATATTCAAATGCCCAGAACCACTGTCCGGCGGTGACGTTCACCTGCAGGGCATCCTTTACCGGGGTGCGAACCTCAGCCAGCGACTGCGACCCGATGTAGGAGAGAAACAAAACAATCCCAAGCGGGATGATCGTCCATACCACTTCCAGTTTGCTGGAGCCGGTGAAATACGCCCCGTCTTCCGATTGACCTTTGCGACGGCGAAATACCACCATGCTGTAGGTGATCATCACGACAATCAATGAGAACAGGAACGAGATCAGGAAGAACTCAATACGGAACAAACGGTCAATGCTGCCCGCCTGGGCACTGGCAGCCTGTGGAAGCAAACCCAAAGCGCCGAGCAATGTATTGACCAAAAATGTAAGCACAATAACCAGCAGACCTGCAATCACGAAATGTTTGGTCATATTTCCTTTCCTGTCATCTGGAGAAGCCAGTCGGTGGGTGGGTTGGGGCAGCCAGGATACATTCAGCCACTCATCCACCTGTGATGGAGCCAGTGAGCGGCGGTCGTAAACGATCACCTCGCCGCTGGCCTGCAACGAGACCAGCATCACCTGCATGGAGCCGCTGCTGCTGACAAAATGGCTGAGAAAACGACCACGGTCGATGGTGCGGTCATCGTAATCAACGATCACCAGGTCGGGTTGCCAGCTTTCCAGGGATGAAAATGTGTCCTCAAGACTGGACGTGAAGCGCACTTCAGGGCGGGGGTCCAGTTTCTGCAGCAGTGTTTTATCCAACCCTTTTCCAAACAGCGGGTTGGCGGAAGCAATCAGCACTCTTTTGGGCGATATAATCCTTTTTTCCATTTTGTTGTCCAGGCCCTCCCATCTGCTTCACCAATCATCAGCCTTGACGATACCGTTATTTCCGCAAATTAAACCAAATCAGTCAACGAATAACATCCACCATTCAAAAGCGGACAGGTTAACTTTTGCTGTCGAAAGGGTGATTTGCGCATCACCCGCAAAAGCCCCGCGTAAACGGGTTTGGCAGGGTGAGGTGGAGCTATGGAAAGAAAAAATCCCGCCTGATGTGGCGGGATGTGATTTGCGGCTGAAAGGGATGGATTCTTATGCGCGGTTTTCGCGCTGGATTAGCCCCATTTGCAGGGCTTTGGACACCGCTTCTGTGCGATTGGATGCCTCCAGCTTTTCAAGAATGTGGCGGATGTGGGTCTTTACCGTGTTTTCAGAGATGAACAGGTGCGTCGCGATCTGTGTGGTGGTATGTCCCTCCACCAGTTGCTGCATCACCTCCAGTTCGCGTTCGGAAAGGATCGGCTGGGGTTCCAGGCGGGCGGCGCGTGTGGCGGCTTTCATGACCGAAGCGGTTACTTCAGGAGAGAGCACACTTTGCCCGCTTGCCACGCGGGTGATTGCCCTGCGCAGCTCATCGGGTTCGGTGGATTTGAGCAGATAACCATCCGCACCGGCCTGTATGGCCGAAATCAGGTCATCATCATCCTGCGAGATGGTTAACATGATCACTTTGAGTGGAAGGTTTTGTTTGCGTATGGCTTTGATGGTTTCAATGCCATCCATGACCGGCATATTAAGATCCAGAAGCAGGATGTCTGGATGGGTCTGCAGGATCAGATCCAGCGCCAGGCTGCCGTTCTCCGCCTCGCCAACCACCTGAACCTCGGGCATTTCACTTAACAGACCAACCAGGCCGCGACGAAACAGGCTGTGGTCATCCACAACGATCAGGCGAACGGGTTTGGATGTCATACAAGTGTCTCCTGCACATTGGGAAGGCGCAAACGGATGGTGGTGCCTTGATTGGGTTGGCTGATCACCTGAAAATCAGCGCCAATGAAATCTGCGCGTTCACGCATACCGCGCATGCCGTGGCGGGTATCTTCTGGAACATCCTCGGGATTGAACCCGCGGCCATTATCTGCCACTTCGAGGATCAGTTCACCCTGCCATTCGTAAATCGCCAGCCGCACGCGTGAAGCCTGGGCGTGTTTGCGCGCATTATTGAGCGCTTCCTGAATGACGCGCATCAATTGTGCCTGAATTTCGGGAGCAATTGGTGATGCAGGCAGGCGCAGATCGGTTTCAACCTGGCAGGCGCAGGCGCTTTCAAAAGCCTGTGAGGCTTGAATCAACCAGTCCGGGAAGCTAATTTCAGGAGATTGGCGTAAGTTGTCAATCGCCTGACGTACATCAAGATATGCCTGTGAGAGCACTTGATGGTTTTGATCGAGGGATTGTGACAGACGCTGTACGTTGCCACCGGTCAGGTAGTTTTGCATCTGGCTGACCTGCATTTTAAGATAAGCCAGTGTCTGGGCCAGTCCGTCGTGAATTTCCCGCGCCAGACGGATGCGTTCCTGAATGACGGCGTCATATTCGACCTCAAGCAACAGGCGTTCGCTGTCCAGCAACCATGCCAATTGCCCGGCGGTTACCTTTAACAGGTTCGTTTCCCGGTCGGTGAAAGCTTCCGAGTTTCGCCAGCACAGCAATGCGCCATTGCCCCGCCGGTTGGTTGAAAAGGTCACCCATGCCAGAATGCCGTGGTCATCGGGCAGGACAAGCTGTCCGGATTCATGGCGGGGCAGGGTGGCAATCTCTGCGTCCATGGTGGTTGCGCCCACCCCCGGCTCACCATGCTCGATCAGTACCGGTTCAGGACCGTCAGCCCTGACCGCAAGATAATCAGCCTGCAGGGTTTCCGCTGCATCCTTGAGCAACTGGCCTGCCTGATTGGTGAGATCGGCCTTGCTGCGGCTCATTTGTAACTGGCGCAGGGTATTGCGTTCCTGATTTCGCAACCGGATTGCCTGCACCGCCCCTGAAAGCTGGCTGAGCATGCCGGAAAGCAAATTAAACTGCCATGCAGGCAACGTGGTTTCTGGTTGTAAATGCAGGTGTGCCACCCCAAGTACATGTCCGCCATTGCGAAGGGCAATGCATTGCAAGCGGTGATTGGCAAAGAACGGCGGTTGCAGCATGGGGCAATCGCTGTGAGCGTCTGCTTCTTTTCTTTGACAACCCGAACAACGCTCCTGGATTGAATGCAAGGTTAATTGTTCAGCCCATGTCTTGATCAGGCTGCTTTCCGGCGCACTGGATTGCGGATACAGGTAGGACGCCACCGGCTGTCCCAGTTCATCCACCGGAACATAAGTGACGATGTTTGCCCGCGCCAACAGGGCGGTCTTTTCCAGCACGGTGGTGATCATGGCGCTTTCATCATCACTTTCCAGCATGATACGGTTGATGTCCATCATGGTTTGCAACCACAATACAGCCTCTTCGTATTGTTGAAGAGCCGCAAGCTGTAAAGCAGATGCCCTGGCAGCATAATAAGCCCCAATGGCCGCCGCCAGTGACAGCAAACCGGCAGCCACCCACACCGGGGTGGGAAGCAGTGCAAAACCGGTCAGCGCCCAAAACGCGGCAAAAACCAGCAGACCGGTGGTAAAAACCACTCCGGCCACCGCTTCTGAAGGGAATCGACTCATCCACAACCACGTTCGCATTATTGAATTCTACCAAAGCCTTGCAGAAAATAAAAATGGGCTGCCCCAATGGAGGCAGCCCCAATGGAACAAATCAATTTCTACTGGAAATCCTGTTGAATGTGAGCAACCACCTGCCAGATTTCTTCATCCGACAGGATGTCTTTGTAGGCTGCCATCGACGGGCTTAAACCGGCAGCGGGTCCACCTTCAGCAATGACCCAGTGCAGGTAGTCGGCCCCTGTTGCTGCGGCAGTCTCGCCCAGGTCAGCAGGTTTGGGATCCAGTGAACCACCGGCAGGACCATCACCCTGCCCGGTGCTGCCATGACAGGAGGCGCAGTAAGTCTCGTAGGTGGTGGCGCCGGCTTGTGCTGCGGCGGGGTCACCTTCAAATGGATTCGTTTGCCCGGCATAAGGAGCCGGAACTTCGGCGCGGGCCATCTGGTCCCCACCATCATTACCCTCGCCATTACCACCCCCACCGCCACATGCGGTCAGAACCATGGCAGACAGGATTACCAGAAAAACAACCAACAACATGGAACGCTTCATAAATTTCCTCCTCATACGTTCACGAAGTAATATCAGATTACACAAGCATTATATACCCACATTGTCAAGGTAGAAAGGGGGGATTTTTCCCCCGACTAACAGAACTGACAAGCAGCCAAAACATTGTTCATAACCGTTGTCAATTATTACCGCTTATGTTATACTTGGACAAAATTCCAACCCAGTTCTGTTAAAGGTGTCATATGTTCCGTATCAGCCGTCGTTTGGATTATGGCTTGCATCTGATGGTTGCGCTTGCCAATGACAAGACCAACCTGCCTCAATCCACCGCATCTCTCGCCGAAGGTTTGCAAATGCCGCTGCCTTTCATGCATCAGATTGCTCATTCGCTGATGCAGGCGGGTTTGATCAAAGCCACCCCTGGTCCTCGTGGAGGCTTGCGCCTCAATCAGTCCGCCCGGGATATTTCAGTATTGCAGGTGGTGGAAGCCCTCGAAGGACCGATCGTGCTCAACCCTTGTGTCGAGAACGATAATTGCTCCGAAGGTATGCCCTCTGCCCAGGTTTTGTGGAATGAGCTGCAGGACAAAATCACCGATCAACTGGCATCGATCACGCTTGAAATGCTCACCCAGTCTGAGAACACCCTGACTGCCGTGGTCGCTGATTGACGAAGCAATCATCCAAATAGCGAAGGCGTCTGCTGCATCACACAGCAAACCCGGCAAGCACCTCCTTGCTGTGGTCGGCAGGCCTCACATCTTCGAACACCTTTTGAATCATCCCATCGGGTGAGATCAAATATGTGGTGCGGTGGACGCCTTCGTATTCCCTCCCCATAAACTTTTTCGGTCCCCATACTTCATACAGTGAACACACCGCATGATCTTCGTCCGCCAGCAGGGTGAATGGCAGGTCGAATTTCTTTTTAAACTTCGCATGCGATTTTGGTGAATCAGGACTGACGCCCAGGATGGTAACACCCGCATTCTCGTAGGCGCTGTAATCATCACGAAAATTACAGGCCTCGGTGGTGCAACCGGGGGTGTCATCTTTGGGGTAAAAATACAAAACGACCGGTTTGCCGCGATAATCTGAGAGGCGGCGGGGTTGCCCGTTTTCATCCATCAGGGTGAAATCCGGAGCGGGGGTATTTGCGGAAAGTGGCATGAATGTCCTCCTTTGTATTATTGCCTGACTATGATTAATATTACACACAATCGTATATTTTTCATTGGATTCATATAACGTTGATCCACCACTCGTTAATACAAAGTAAACCCGTGCCGGTTGAATCGGGTATTCAATCAGTGATATATAATAATGAATATTGATCATTCAAAGCAGGCGAACATGACCCAATTCATTCAACGCTTTCCATT
>DAOUGC010000254.1:0-2935 GCA_034429695.1 Levilinea sp. | reverse complement strand
CAGGAGGCGCTCAATCTGATGAAGTCAGAACACGTACGGCGCTTGCCCGTGGTCGATAAGCGGGGGCAGATGGTTGGCATCATCACCGAAGCAAACCTGGATAAAGCCTCTCCCTCAGAAGCCACCACGCTTTCCGTCTGGGAGATTCGCGAGCTCGTCAGCAAAGTAAAAATCGAAAAGATCATGACGCGTGAAGTGGTGACTGTAGAAGCCGACACGCCCATTGAGGAAGCCGCGCGCATCATGGCCGACTCTAACATTTCTGGTTTGCCGGTGATGCACGAAGGCAAACTGGTGGGGTTGATCACCGAAACTGACTTGTTCAAGATCTTCCTTGAATTGTTTGGCGCCAGGGATCCGGGCGTACGTATTTCCCTCGAAGTCCCCAAAGGTCCCGGGCAACTGGCAAAAATCACCCAGAAGATCCACGAACTGGGTGGGGATATTCTGGCCCTGGGTACATTCATTGGTGAAAATTCCGAAGTCGGACAAATCACCATGAAGGTGGATGGGGTGCAGAAAGACAAACTGGTTGAAGCAATTGCACCGCATGTTTTACGCATTTTGGACGTGCGGGTAATGAGTACCAAGTAGAGGAAATGATCATGCCACTTTATGAGTACGTTTGCCAGGAGTGCGGCAGCCATTTTGACGCATTGCGCTCCATGAAGGATGCTGACAAGCCAATCCCGTGCCGCCAGTGCCACAGCGAACAAACCAAACGCGCCCTATCCGTGTTCTACGCATCCAGTGACGGGCGCTCGGTGACTGCAAGTGGCGGTGGGTGCAGCGGCTGCGCGGGCGGAAGCTGTGCTTCTTGTGGAAGTCACAACTAGACCATTATCAATGCGTAAGACAGTCAGCTATCATGAGATCCTATTCAGGTAAAACCGCCCTGATCACGGGCGGCTCGAGTGGTATCGGATTTGAACTGGCAAAACAGCTTGCTGGCCAGGGGGCGCATGTCTGGATCCTTGCCCGCGACCCGCGCAAGCTTGAAACTGCACAGCAAGCGCTGCTCAGCGCCAGGCAGTCATCCGAACAACGGGTGATCACCATACCTGCCGATGTTTCGCAGTACGAGCAGTTACAAGATGCGATAGCACCGCTGATGCAGCAGTACGGTACACCTGATGCGCTATTCAATTCGGCTGGCCTGACATATCCCGGGGAATTTTGCGAGTTGGACCTCAAGATTTTCCACGAGATGATGGACGTGAACTACTTCGGCACGCTATACGTCACCCGGTTGATTGTACCAGGCATGATCCGGCGCAAGTCAGGCATGATCGTCAACATCTCGTCTCTGGTTGGAATTCAGGGGCTGTATGGTTACTCCACATACAGCCCTTCCAAGTTTGCCGTGGTTGGCCTGTCAGACGTCCTACGATACGAACTGAAAGATAAGGGAATCCAGGTATCGGTTGCCTTCCCATCCGATACGTTAACACCCCAGCTTGAATTTGAGTCCAGCCTCAAGCCGCCAGTGCTAAAAGTGTTGAGCGAATCCAATACCAAAGCTGTGCCCGCCGATGTGGTGGCGCGGAATATCCTGCGAGAAGCCGGGCAAGGCCGCTATTATATTCTGCCCGGCTCAGACGCAAAATTGTGGTACTTCATCTACCGATTATTCCCCGGAGACAGTATGTATTGGGTGGTTGACCTGCTCATGGCGCAGGCCCGGCGCAAGATTGCCAAAAACAACGGCCGACAATAACACAAACGCCATCCAGATCAAGTTCGAAGCCAGCAAATGCACGATCTGCATCCAAATCGGAGCCCGCAGGGCCACGTTAATTACGCCCAATATGATCTGGGTGAGGTACAGGCCAAACAGAACGTTGGTGAGCGTCTCCACCATCCTGATCGGATGTGCTCGCCGCACCCACACCGTGGACAGGAACAGGTAGATGCCCACACTCACCGCGATCCCAGGATGGAAGATGCGAAGCTTGATCAACCAGGGAGCATTGGGCGAAAAATCTTGCGCCACACCTTCCGCCAGACTGCTCGATGGATAAAGCGTATCTCCCAGTGCAGTCACCGCGCCGCTGGCGCCCAGAGCCAGAATTGCTAGCCCGCCAATAACCAGCAGTGTGCCGCTCAAACCATGCAGGCGCAGCCGTTTAGGCACGCCAGTGCTGGCCCACCAGGCAGTCACCACCAAGTTGGCTACCAGCAGGAATGTATTGACCAGGTGAGCCATCATCCAAATAGCGCGGGCCACCGATTCGTTATCGGCCACCAATTCAAATAGCACCAGTCCTGCACCAACCAGCGACTCGGTAGTAATGAAGAAAAACGCCAGGGCGCTGGTAACGCGAATTAGGCTGCCTTTCTGAAACAAGCGCCAGGCCCAAACCACTAACAAGATGATCAACGGGATGGTTAGCCCACTGGTAATGCGGTGGGTAAACTCAATGATCGTCTCAATACGCTCGGGGCGAGGAATGACTTCTCCGTTGCATAAAGGCCAGTGCGCCCCGCAGCCAGCTCCCGAACCAGAGGCGCGCACATACGCGCCAAATAGGATCACGAATACGGTATAAGCCAGCACACCCCACGTAAACCTGGCGAATTTTGCAGCCTTTGCATCCATTGTTCAGTCCCTTGATCCGAATTGTCTTCCATCTCCAAGCCAATCATAAGCCAGGTCAGTAATTTTGTCAAAAGAACAATGATGGGATATGGCTACATAAAGCCCGTTCCAATCTTGGGCCCATGACATTAGGCGCAAGGTTAGGTTCTCTTTCTCCCATGTTGTCTAACAATTGCTTATGTTATACTGTCTAATTAGAGGGTGTTTGGGCTCTGATGTGCAGCGATCCTGCTTAGAGCCCGGAAAAATTCCACATTCTTTTTCAAACCTTGTGAGGAGTTCGAATGAAACAAGACTTCATTGCTGTGGCTGACTTTTCCCCGCACGAACTACAAA
>DAOUGC010000253.1:0-2509 GCA_034429695.1 Levilinea sp. | reverse complement strand
GCTCCATCGGGAGCACCATAAACCAGGTCGATGCAGGCCTGATCCAGCGCAACCGGGTCGAGCGAGGCGAGAATGCCGATATCGTCCATGGTGGGCGCAGCCGGGCTGCTGTCGCAATCGCAATCCACGGAGAGGTTGTTCATCACATTGATGTACAGGATATTCCCGCCCAGGTATTCAACGATGCCTTTGGATGCTTCTGCCATGGATTCCAGGAAGGAATCCTGATCCCCGCCCCAGGGTGAGGTGGAGCTGGCTCCGGCGGTATGGATCAGGCATTTGCCACCCCTCGAGGCGATACCTATGGACATGTTTTTGATCACACCGCCATATCCGCCCATCACGTGGCCTTTAAAGTGCGCCAGGTTGACCACAAAATCGTAGTTGGCAAAATGCGAACCGACCTCGGTTTCCATGAGGTGCGTGCCGCCGGTGATCGGCAGATTGATCGTCCCGTCAGCGTCCATGATGTCCACCGGGGCGATGGCGGTGAAGCCGTGAGACTCCATCACCTGCTGGTGTGAGGAAGTGGTATCACGTCTGCCGCCGTAGGCAGTGTTACATTCCACAATCGTGCCGTTGACTTCCTTTACCAGCGGGGCGATCAGATCGGGCGCCAGGAAATAATGCCCGCCCGGTTCGCCGCTGGATATCTTCACAGCCACATTGCCTGAGGCCGCGAAATTCAGGGCATGGTAGATGTTCAGCAATGCATCGGCGCTGATGGCTGTGGTCATATACACAATGGATTGTCCGGCGGCATTCCTGCCGGGTTGTGCGGTGGCTGTGGGTTGCGGCGTCTGAGTGGGAGGAAGGGGCGTCTCAGTGGGGGATAATGGGATGACCTTTTGACATCCAACCAGAACTGCACTGGCGGCAAACGCCATCATGCGAAGAAATTCGCGACGGGAAATCTTTCGGTCCATACAACACCTCGGGTCCAACGGTGGGAATCAGTTGCCTGATGTGATTATACAGAGCTTTATAAAAATGTTGACGGGATCATTCAGGCAGATCACCCTGGGATGGGCGGAAAAAGGCCTTCGCTTCATTGATGACCGTACGGGTGAAAAAAGTGATGCTTGACAATCGTCCGCTCCCGCGCTAATATATCCGTAGCAGATATATTCGTAATGGATATATTTTCTCAGGAGAAACCATGGAAACGAATACAACGCAATACCAGCCGTTGACGCCGGCAGTCTTTCATATTCTGCTGGCGCTGGCAGATGGCGAAAAGCACGGCTATGCCATCATGAAAGATGTGGAGATGCAAACCAGCGGGCGAATGAAGATGGGCCCCGGCACGTTGTACGGGACCATTAAACGCATGCTGACAGCCGGTTTGATCGAAGAGACCGGACAGAGACCCGACCCCAACATGGATGACGAGCGCCGGAGATACTACCGGCTGACCGGATTGGGGCAGAGCGTGGTGAGCGCCGAAAGTCAGCGCCTGGCTGCGCTGGTGACATTGGCGCGCCAAAAACACGTCCTGACCTTTTCGTAATCACCCGGAGAACCATATGAAAACCCAACGTTCCATCCGATTGTCAAGATGGGTGTATTCCCGGTTGCTGGGTCTGTACCCTGCTGTCCACCGTTCCACATATGGGGCGGATATGCTGCAACTATTCTCCGATCAGTGCCATGACGCGCGCAGCCGGTCACCACTGGCACTGATCGGTCTGTGGCTGCGCACTCTGGCTGACCTGCTGGTCAGTGCTGTGCGCGAGCACCTGACCAGCAAACATGACTGGCGCGGGTTTATGGAAGCCGTTCCCAATGCACCGCTGCCGTGGGGTGGGGTGGCGCTGGTGCTGCTGCCCGGGCTGGCATTTTTCATCGCCCAGGTGGCGCAACTCACCGGGCAGGACTGGTTCTTCCTGCTCAGCTACCGCGCCGGCTACTTTGCCATAATCCCTGTGCTGATCGTGTGGGTGTGGAAGCGCAAATTCCCCATCTGGGGGCTGATGCCGCTCGGGTTGTTCATCAAAACCGGGCTTGAGTTTGCCTTCCGTCTGCAGATGCTGTATCTGGAAGAGACCAATTCATTCTACAAATGGTGGTTGGATACTTTCTCAATGACGGACGCGCGTGTCATGCGCGCGGTGGTGTGCGGGGTGATGATTTTGACCATCCTTGCGCTGCTGTGGCAGGCCAACCGGCGGGCGCGTGTATCCCGGGCGACGTGGATGGGCCTGGGCGCTTACGTCCTGATCATCGCCTTCCTGTCGATCCGCAATGCCAGTTATTACATGGACTGGCTGCAAGACCTGGGCGAGATGGAGGTCACCCGCCAGGTCTCCACCGGTCTGATCAACATTGGCTGGGATGTGTTTGACAGCCTCTACTATGTTCTGTACGACCACCTGGGTTTGTTGATCCTGATCCTGCTGGGTACGCTGCTTGCCCGCCGTCACGGCCGCCTGGCGACGCTGCTGCCGCTTGGGTATCTGCTGCCGACCGTGATCTTTGGCCGGGTTGCTGATGATTGGCCCGTGGTGGG
>DAOUGC010000252.1:0-16472 GCA_034429695.1 Levilinea sp. | reverse complement strand
AAATGGACGAAGGCGATCAGATCTTTCTACTCCCCCATCGACGTTCTTTTCGATGGGGGAGGTGGTCCCGAACGCCGGGGTTGACGATTGACCGCGATGGATATTGAACGGCGTTCGGGAGCGGAGGGGGTTTTTTTTGCGGTGCAATTATCAAATGGTGGGCTGAAAAAACTTCAGCATCTGTTCCAACGAATCAGTCCAAGTTGAAAAAGGTAGGGTGAGTTGGCGCGGCGTCTTCCAGCCCACCGCTTTTCACCAATCAATGTGGATAATGTTGTTTACCCCACACATTCGGTGGGCTGAGAAAGCATCAGCCCACCTACCACTTTTCATCATCATCAAATCGGCTCCTGCCAATCACGTTTTCCACGAAACACCGTAGGTCGGGTTGGCGTTCTTCCAACCCGACGCCTTTTCAACCATCAACCATTCGGCGGGCCCAAAATCGAACCTGCCCTGCGTTTTTTATATCAATCATGATGTGGACGAAATGCCGTATGTCGGGTTGGCGTTCTTCCAACCCGACGCCTTTTCCACCATCAACCAATCGGCGGAACCTACCCCACGTTTTCCCCCTCGATCAACCGCCGATACCCCTCCGGCCCCAGCAAATACTCCAATTCCGGCTGAAACGTCTCCAACAGGGGAATCTCCCGCTCTGCCGGACGCAGACACGAACCCGGCTCAGCAAGCAATTCATCGGTTTTATCCAGCGTAATCCTTCCCTGCTCATCCAGATCCAATGGATGCAAAACACAATAAAAGGGCTTCCACGCCCACGGGTGCAACCCATTTTCCATTGCCGCCGCCTGCAAAGCGCAGCGCGCATCCGGCAGCATGAATATGCAAGCCGTACCACCATGATGGGCAGGGTCGTGCAGCACGGTGGTATGAAACGCCACCCCGCCCGGTAAATGATCATCACCCTCACTGCGTCCGTCGAACCACAAATCTGGTTCCCGCAGATAATCCGGCATCACCGCAGCCACATCGTGAACATGGGCAAGGATGATTTCTTTCTCATCTGCACTCACCCACACCCCGTGCAGACAGCACGCACCATGACATTCGCCCAGCCTGCAGCGGCGCATCTTTTCTGCCAGCAACATCCGCGGATTGATTTCTTTTCTCATGGCGGCCATTCTATCATAAAAAAAATGCCCCCTTCCGGAGAAGAAGGGGGCAGAGGAGAGAAGAAGAGATCAGTTCGCCCAGTCGTGGCGCGTAATCCGTATGCTGGCCGAAGGCATGGCCTGAATAATAATGCGGCCGGGCTGCATGGTGACATAATGTTCCCCGTTGGACAGGATGTGATCTTGCGAATCACCTTCCTGTGTCATCCAGACCGTACCCTTATCCACACAAATATTAATCAAACGCCCTTCACCTTCGATTGCCAGCATTTCGCGGGACTGTAATGAGGTTTCAACCAGGTCGTGATCCGCAGGCACGATCTGGCGCTGAATGGTAGGAGACAGAAACTTGGTTTTCATGCTTCCCATTTTATTCGTTTTCTGTTTAAATAACAGATGCAGGAAACACCAATTGTAAGCATAACAGTTTACTATTGTGCGCAACTGTTATGCTTTTTGATGGCAAAACTGTATATTGCCACTGCCAGAATTGACCAGTACAATTAAAACAAGATGAGAAACCTTGGAGAAAACATTAATTCGCACCTGTACGAACGCGTTGCAGGTGAACTCGCCAGCCTCATTGAAAGCGGCACTTTTCGCCCGGGTGATCGGGTTCCTTCTGTGCGTGAACGCGCCGAACAACGCGGCGTCAGCGTCACCACCATCCTGCAGGCATACCGATTGCTGGAAACCCAGGGATACATCGAAGCCCGGCCGCAGTCTGGATACTACGTACGCGAACGCTACTCCACTGGTCTGCCCGAGCCGGAACTGGATGCAGCCAGCGCCAGCCCCGAGCGGGTTTCGGTGGAAAGCCTGGCATTGATGATCATGCGCGACATGGTCAACCCGCGCCTGGTTCAATTCGGCGCTGCCATTCCGGACCCCGCCCTGCTGCCCACTGCGCGGCTCAACCGTTCACTGGCCATTGTGGCCCGCAGCGAGGACATCCCATCCAATATCAGCGGCGCCCCCCAGGGGCAGGAGGAACTGCGCGCTCAAATCGCCCGCAGGGCGGTCAACAGCGGTTGCCACCTCTCACCAGACGACCTGGTGATCACCGCCGGTTGTATGGAAGCGTTCGGGTTGTGCCTGCGCACCGTGTGCAAACCGGGAGACACGGTGGTGGTGGAATCTCCCACCTTTTTCGGCATCCTGCAGGCGCTTGAATCACAGGGGTTGCGCGCATTGGAGATACCGACCCATCCGGTGACAGGCATCAGCCTGGATGCATTGCGCTTTGCCATTGAGCATCAAAACATCAGCGCCTGTCTGCTGACACCCAATTTTTCCAATCCGCTGGGTAGTTGCATGCCCGATGAAAACAAAGCCGCCCTGGTTGAGATGCTGGCTGAGTTCAATATTCCTTTGATTGAAGATGACATTCAGGGTGAGCTGTATTTCGGGGATGTGCGTCCCAACGCGTGCAAAGCATATGACCGCAAGGGCATGGTCATGCTGTGCTCATCCTTTTCAAAAGACCTTGCCCCTGGGTACCGCATCGGTTGGGTGGCAGCGGGGCGCTATCGCAGTGATGTTGAGCAGTTGAAAATGGCGACCAACGGCGGCACTGCCGTGCTTCCGCAGCTCGCCATCGCGCATTTCCTGGCCACCGGCGGTTATGAACACACCCTGCGCCGCATTCGCCAGGCATACATGCAAAAAGTAAACGGCATGGCACAGGCCATCCTGCGATACTTCCCACAGGGCGCCCGTGTCTCCTCACCCTCAGGGGGGCATGTGGTATGGGTCCAGTTGCCCGATGGCGTGGATTCGCTTGACCTGTACCGTATGGCACTCAAGGATGGCATCACCCTGGCGCCCGGGCACATTTTTTCAGCCACATCCCGGTACGCCAATTACTTCCGCCTTAACGCAGCCTATTACAGTGACAGCACCGACTGGGCAGTACGCCGCCTGGGCGAACTGGTGGGTGTTTTGATGGAAATGGATACGTATGGGTATGCCAGCGGCAGATGATCGGTTTTAATCAGCAGACACAGGCATGGTCTGGGGGGTATCGCTGGATGGTGCCGCTTCCTTGGAATGCGCGGCATCCTTGGATGCCGCCTCATCCTTCGAGGTCGGGTCCTGTTGCTGTTCGATGTTAATCAGCGGCACAACCAGGAAAGCCGCCAGCGACAACACCAGGCAGGTTCCGCCCGCCACCCAGTACCAGGTTTTGATCCCCAACCATTCCACCAGCGGTCCCGACACCACCATCGAAAGCGGCACCATGGCAGACGCCACCGCACTGAGCAGGGTGAAGACCCTGCCCTGCATCTCCGGCGAGACCTTTGATTGCAAAATGGCGAAAATGGGGCCATTGGCAATGGGATTGAAAAAGCCCATGATTGCCAACCCTGCCACCGCCATCCAGTAAGCATTCGGTGGAGCAACCGCCAGCAGCAGCAACCCAACGCTCATGAATGAGATCGCCGCCAGGGCGGTCACGATACGCCGCTTAAACCCACCCCATGCGGTCAGCAACAGACCACCCAGAACCACCCCGATCCCCAACGCCACCTCAAGATAACTCAACTGCCAAACATCGCCCTTGAAGAACTCGGTGACCAGCAGCGGCAGGAAGGTATGAGTGGGGGTGAGGAAGAAATTCAACAGTGCTGCGAACCCCATGATCAACACCAGCCCGGTCCACGCCCAGGCATAACGCGCCCCCTCCAGCATATCCTGCCAGACTCCCTTGAAGCTGGCTTCACTCTGGCTGGCGCGCTGTGGTTGCGGAATGGCCACAATCACCAGCGAGCCAATCGCCAGAAGCGCCGTAACCACATCCACTGAAAGCACAAAGTGCATGGGGAGGGCCTTGATCAAAATGGCGCCCAACGGCGGAGCAATGATGCGCAAACCGCCGTTGAGAGAAGCATTCAAACCGTTGACCCGTGAGAGATGCTGTTCTGGAACCATCAACGAGGTGGAAGCCTGCATGGCTGCCCAGTGGAATATCCCTCCGGATGAACGGATCATCAAAATGACATAGATATGCCAAAACTGAACCACATCCGTCCAAAATAGCGCGATTAATGCAAGGGTGGCAAGCGCGATGCCCCCATCCGCAATGATCATCACCCAGCGCCGGTTCCAGCGGTCCACCAGGGCACCGGCGAACGGACTGAGCAGTACTTCAGGCAGGAAAGCCACCAGTGAAGCAGTGGCAAGCACCGTGGCTGAACCACTCTCCTGGGTCAACCACCATACCAGGGCAAACTGGACCAGGTTGCTGCCAAGCAATGAAAATGCCTGACCCGCCCAGATCGTACCAAAGGGCGCCAGCCAGGCATTTGATTTCTTACCTGTTTCAGATTCGTTTAATTGTGGGTTTGACAATGGATTATCCTTTGGAAGGAACCGATTGTCTTTATTTTACTCTATTCGATGAACACCTCAACATGTTCCCCGTCATCTTCATCATAGACATCGACAATCTGTCCAATGGTTCCGGTTTCAATGAACCCCCGGAACTCTTCCAGATCCATGCCCTGCACTTCAGGAGCAAAACGCATCCCCATTTTCAAACCGGCTGAGACCATGCCGATTGGCATGCGCACGTTGACACGCGTTTTGCCGGTGTTGGTATCGGTCACCCTCACCCTGAACCAGCGATTGTCCCGTGGTGCCGGTGGGGGCAGTGGGGGCGGTGGAACCACCTGACCGGCAGGGGGCGGCGTGCGGCGGCTGGAGCTTTCTTCCAAAATTGTGATGAGTTCAGCAGCATCCTCAGCGCTGATTTTGCCGTCTTGCAGCATGCGCAGGATTTTCATTCGTTCTTCGCTTGGCATGATGGTATCCTCCTTCCTGTATCAAAATAAAATTACCGGCTGCCGCGCAGCAATGTCTGGGCATCCACCGCGCTGATGCGTCCCTGCTCCAGATCTTCCAGGATTTTTCGCCTGTCATCCGGAGACAAGCGCGGTGTTTGCTCCTCTTTGCCGGGCTCGTATCCAAGCGCACGGATGATTTCGTGCAATCGGTTGCGCAGGGTGGGATAGGACAACCCCAGTTCCTCTTCCATGCGGTTCAACCGCCCTTCCAGCCGCACAAACGTCAACACAAACTGCACCTGTTCTGGATTGAGCTGGGAAAAGACACTCTGCGCCTGGGTGAAATTGCCCTCAATGGTTGTGTCACACCGCGGGCAGTATTCACGGGTAACCAGCAAATCGGTATTGCAGACCGGGCAAGTCTTCAACTGTGGATACATGGCAATTCCTTTCAAAGCCCGTTATATGGTAATTCCAAAGCCAACCATCAATTTCTAAAATTATTTTAGCACAAACTTTAACTTTGTCAATAACATATTTGATATTTATAAATTAAGGAACACTTAACCTAAAGAATATTGATATCACCGAAATAATGTTCGGGAATTGGCGACAAAATTTTTGTAAAAATCAATCAGGCTCGCGTTCGCCCACCAAAAACCACTTTCCACCCCGGTCAAAGGCATCCTGTGGCGCGCGATCATAGTAAATCTCATAGATCTTTCCCCCTGCCACCCGAACGATAAAGTACATGCGCCCCACTCCCCACGAACCATGCACAGCCGCGCGGTCGCGGTGCTCGGTGCGCATATTGTTGCCCATGCGCCCCTTGCGAGTGTAATCATGCCGTTCGGAAATCAGCTCTTCGATATCGTATTGTTTCCCTTCCCAGATGAATGCATCCGGGCAGGAAGGCTTTTTTGAAAACGTGGGGGGAGTATGAAAAACAGCCTCAATGGACGCGCCAATGAAGCGGGTGGGATGAGTATTCATACCCTCATTTTACAACAGGGGGAGTTGAAATACGGGTCGCTGACCGCTCAACAGGATAAATGGGGCGGCGCGCCGGGCAACAATGCCGAGCGCCATCAAATCTTCCAGGCTCGTCAGGCGTCCCTGCCGCCGGGCGCCAAGAATGGCTTTTGCCCCGCGCGGACCAATGCCGGGCACGCGCAGCAAATGCTGCAGATCGGCGCGGTTCACCTCAACCGGGGTTTCACTCAAATTGAGCCGCGCCCATGCCAGCTTCGGGTCCTGCTCAAGTGGCAGGCGTCCGTTTTGGGCAAAGGGAAAATCTTCATATTGAAAACCGTAATCCCTGAGGAGAAAGGATGCCTGATACAAGCGATAGGAGCGCCACGGATTTTCGGGCTGCTGCTCTTCAAACGGTGTATCCTGAACCGGGCGAAAAACCGAAAAATATGCCCTGCGCAACCTTAATTTTCGATACAGGTAATCAGTGGCGCGCAGCAGGTCCAGATCATTCTCTCCAACAGCGCCAACCACAAACTGGGTGGTACTGGAGGGCCGGCGCCCATTCCAAAAATGTTCCTCCGGCATTTCTGCCCGCAACTCCTCAACCCAGCGTAACGGGGTGAGCAATTCTTCCAACAGCACTTTCTGCGGCGCCAGCCGGTTCAAAGCCTCGGTGGAGGGCGCTTCGAGATTAACCGACACCCGGTCAGCCAGACGCATGGAGGCCTCCACCTGCTGCCGTTCAGAGCCGGGCATGATTTTTAAATGCAGGTAGCCTTGATAATTGTATTTCTTGCGCAGAATATCCGCCGTGGCAATTAACCGATCCTGGGTGCGTGGTCCCCCACCGGCAACGCCTGAACTGAGAAACAACCCCTTCACCACGCCAGACTGGAACATGCGCATGTAAAGCTCAGCCAGTTCTTCCGGCTTCATGGTGGTGCGCCGAAAATCCCGCCCGGAGCGAAAGGCACAATAGTTGCAATTGCGTTCGCAGGCTGTGGTCAGCGCAGTTTTTAGCAAGGGTACGGTTCTCCCACCGGACATGCTGGCCTGATAAACCGGGTAGGGGCTTTCTTTGCCGGTTGAAGCGCACGGCGGTGGTGCACCATTGGCGTATTCAGCGGGAGGATGCAGAGGACGCAGCTCGTCGCTGTCTTCCACGCCCATAAATTCGCTCAACCCGATCAGTTTCTGCATCGCATCCATGCGCATATTATAGAACTTTCGTTCAATATTTACAAGGTGCTTCTCCAACCTTGGATCAAATATCCATCTCTTTCAATCAACCGGCAAGCGCCAACCGACATCGGCCCATGCCGGACGTTCATCCCGGATATAATCAACTCATCCCCACCCCAAGGAGCCGCCGCCATGAGTGTTTTTGATGCCATCACCAAACCCACCCTGCTGCTGGATGAAACCCGCGCCCGTGCCAACCTGCAAGTCATGGCTGATAAAGCCGCGGCGCAGCAGGTGCGTTTCCGCCCGCACTTCAAAACGCACATGTCAGCCGAAATCGGCGAATGGTTCCGCCAGGCGGGTGTGCACCGCATCACCGTCTCATCGGTGGACATGGGACTGTATTTTGCCGCCAACGGCTGGGAGGACATCACCCTGGCATTCAGCGCCAACCCGCGCCAGACAGCGGACATTGCCCGTCTGGCGGGCATGACCCACCTGGGCTTGCTGGTTGAATCACAGGAAACGCTTGCCATGCTGGAAGATCGGCTGGCGGCGCTGCCCGATGCAAGCCTCGATCTGTGGATCAAAATTGATGTTGGCAATGCCCGTACAGGCATCGCATGGGAATCCCCTCAAACCGCAGCCGCGCTGGTTCAGGCTGCCGGGCGCTCACCATTATTCAACCTGCGCGGGTTGCTTACCCATTCAGGGCACACCTATAACGCAGAGTCTCCTCAACGCGTGCGCCAGATCTACGCTGAAGGGGTTGAGCGCCTGACGGCTGTGCGTGATTTCATCGCCACACAGACCGGCATCCAATTGGAGATCAGCGTGGGCGACACCCCTGGTTGCAGCCTGTGCGAAGATTTCGGCGCAGTCAATGAGATCCGGCCCGGAAACTTCATCTTCTTCGATGCCCAGCAACTCCGCGCTGGTTCGTGTCGGGCTGATCAGATTGCCGTGGCGCTTGCCTGCCCGGTGGTGGCGGTTCATCCTTCCCGCGCTGAAGTGGTGATTTACGGCGGCGCGGTGCATCTATCCAAGGATTTCGTCCAATATCCGCAGGGGCGCACTTACGGTCTGCCAGCTTTCCCCACGGAGCGGGGTTGGAGCGACCCGATCCCGGGCGGCGAAGTACGCGGGCTATCACAGGAGCACGGCAAGGTATACCTGCCAGAGCCGTACTTCTCCCGGGTTAAGGTGGGCGACTTGCTCATGATCATCCCTGCCCACTCCTGCCTGACTGTGGCTGCCATGCGCTCCTTCATGACCCTGGACGGGCTTCGTTTGGAGACCTGCGCCTGATACTGTGCCAGTAAACAAAAATGGGCTGGAAAATTCCAGCCCATTATTAATAAACCTGCCCGGTTTAGAACAAATTCAAGGGAACCGGTGTAAAGGTAAGCACAAACAGCACCAGCCCAAGTGCAGCCAGCGCCTTGCGCTTAAAATCCAGCGGCGTGATCTCATCCAGCGGTTCGGCATGCACCCTGCCCAGGAAAAAGATCAACAACACCCACAGGAACCAACCGTACCACACCAGCCCGAGCAACGCCAGCCCGATCAAAATGACGGGCAACACCTTCAAGGCATTTTTGCGTCCAAACAACACATACATCAAGTGCCCGCCGTCCAGTTGTCCGGCCGGGATGAGGTTAAGCCCGGTGATTAAAATACCTGCCCATCCAGCCCACGCCACGCCATTGATCAGCACATCCTGCCCGCCAAACGGGATTGGCCGGCCTGTAAAGAAAAAGCGCAGCCAGTACGCCACCGGAGACATATCACCATAACTGACCGGTTGGGGCAACGGCTGGCCAAACACCACGTATTTCATCCCCAGATATAACAGTGAATTCCCTTCCAGGGAGAAGGATGGTCCTGCCGGGTCCACGGCGACTGGCAGTGTGTTCATGGTTGAAGTGGACAGCCCGTAAAACAGGATCGGGATCGCCACGATTAAACCAGCCAGTGGTCCCGCCAGACCGATGTCCAGCAGGTGCTTGCGATTTTTGGGTTGCTCGCGCATGTTAATGAAAGCGCCCATTGTGCCAAACGGACTTAACGGCAGCGGGATGAAAAAGGGTAGCGAAACCTTCACTCCGTGCAGCCGCCCGGCAATAAAATGCGCAAACTCGTGCGCCGAAAGGATCGCCAGCATGGAAATGGCAAACGGCGCTCCACGCACCACCACCGTACGCACGATCTCGCCTGCGCCCTGTGGCATGGGACCTTCAAGCCCATACAACGCCCCGGCCACCAGCACACTGATCACCGTCAGAATAAACAAAACCAGATTCACCAGCGGCTTGTCCGGAGCCGGCTTGGGCCTGCCAGGCGCCAGAAATACAACATGCCGGTCGCCTTCCCAGCGGAATAAAGGAGTGATGCCGGATGGCTCCAGTGCTGCGCTCAACTGATCATAGGCACGCTCAGTGTCGTCACTGATGATGCGCCCAACGTATTTAACCAGATAACCTTTATCGTTTGAACCGGTGGTGATCGACTCCACATTCATGATCGCCCGCACCGCTGAGTCGTGGCGGGTGGTGTCGGCCACCGGCGCCGATTGTACTTCCATGTTTCCTCCTGTCAAATTAAGGCAGGAACGGATGGGAGTCGAACCCACCACGGCCCGCAACGCGACCCGTCACCGGTTTTGAAGACCGGGGAGCCCACCGGGACTCATCCATCCCCACCGCAAGCATACCGTATGCGCGGGGCGATTGCAAGGCAGCGCCGCGCCTCATATAAAGATTTTATGCAAATAAAAATCAGGGACCATGCTGGTCCCTGATTGGTCTTCCTTGGTCATGGCGGGTTATTTTTGCAACAACAGTTCAGCCAGGCGCGGCTCGTCAAAATCAATCACAATCGTGCCGTCTATTTCAAAGGTCGGTGTGGTCTGGTTGCCACCGCACCACTCGCGCACCTGGCGCGCTGCCGCGGCATGGGCATCAATATCCACCTCGGTGTAGGCAATACCGTTGGACTTCAACCATGCCCGCGCCCGAATACAATCGGGGCACCAGCGCGTGCAATACATCACCACCCCTCCATGCGGCAGGGGTGTCTCCACTGGCCGCTTTGCGACCCAACCAATCGGTGCCAGCTTTTCCAGCTCCGCGAACAGCACGGCATTGTCCGGTTGGTCATCAATGGCATGTACATCAATGTACCGAATAATCCCGTCTGAGTCGATCACAAAGATGGCGCGTTCGCTAAAGCCCTCTGCCCGCAGCACCCCGTAGCGCTGGCTGATCTCGCCGTGCGGGTAAAAATCGCTCAATAATGGGAAATCAATGCCTCCCATGCTGTCTGCCCAGGCTTTTAAACCCGGCACATGGTCAACGGAAATACCCATCACCACGGTATTCAGTCCTTCAAACCGGCTCAACTGAGCCTGGTAGGAAGGGATCTGGTTTGTTCATATGGGCGTCCAGGCCAGTGGAAAAAAGGCCAGGACCACATTTTTGCCCAGCAGGTCCTTCATGCACACCCGCTGCCCGCGATGATCACTTAATTCAAAGTCTGGAGCTCGCTGACCAACCTTCAGTTGCATAGCCACCTCCACGTTGATTTCCTATTACTTTACACAAGCGTCTGACAGATTTCAAGCCAGTGAAAAAATGCTAAAAAATGAATGGAACCAGTTGCATGATGAACGGGCTGATTTTGATAAACACCACCCCCGCCAGCATACCCAGCACCATGCCCGCCAGCACATCTGACAGATAATGCACACCCATTGAAATACGCGCCATGCTCACCAGCGGTGACCACAGGATCACCATCCACCCGAACCAGACCGGGCCCAATGACCAGGCCAGTACACCCAGCAGAATGGCCCTGGCTGCATGACCGGATGGAAAAGAGTGCGGATCAGTGTTGCGGTAAATGGCGCCCCACTCGCCTTCGGGGCGTTGACGGCGAACGATGAACTTAATCGCCAGCACCAGTACAGCCAGCCCCACCACAGCGATGCCCATTAAAGCCGACCGCTGCCGCCACTCGCCGCGCGTGAACAGCCATACCAGTCCCAATCCAGCCAGCCAGAACCATGAGTCGCCTGAGTGAGCCAGGAAGGAGTTTAAACGCCATAACAGGGTTTGCTCCGGCCGCAATCGCATTTTACGGGAGAGGAGCACATCCCATTTCGCCAGTCGTGCCATCATAAATTTATGCCATCTCCAGAGAAAGGTGAGCGCTGATGATATCGCGCTGAAAGGGTTTGTCAACATCCATGCCCAATTCAGGAAATGGGCAGTGCATGGGTATGGCAACAAACCCCATCCGTTCTGATATTTTATCGGCCAGTTGCTCAACCGTGACCGTGCGCAACAGCAGGCTGAGCAGGATATCCACACCAACCAGTTGTGCCTGGCGCAGTGGGTTCTTGCGCGCATCCACTATTTTTTGCCACGAAGGATTGTAACCGGCGACCATGCTCTTGCGCAGCACATTGACGTCGCCGCCGCAATACTCGCCACATTTGAGGGGCAGGTACGTGCGTCGCGATGCAGGAAAGGTCTTTTCCATCACCGGTCGTTCAATCACATTGTAGATGCCGTCCACCCCGGGGTGAGCCACGGCCTGTTCCACCAGCCAGTCCACCATGTAAGGCTTGAGCGCTGGCACATCCGATGAAACCACCAGACAGTGACTTTCAGCCGGGTTGACCTTTATTAAATAATCAGCTCCGGTGGAAATATTTGCCAGCATGCTGCCAAAATCGCCCAGCAACTCCAACGGCAGGCGGCTTTCCAGATGGCAATCCTGCGGCAACCCCATGACGACAATTCTGCCAACATTCGTCGAGCCGTTGAGGGCATCCAGCACCCACTGAATCATCGGCTTGCCGCAAATGTCCATCATGGCTTTGTAAGTATCACCGATCACCGGATATAACAGATCGTCCGGCGCGGCTTTGCCACCCGCAGTCAGCACCACATCCATGTCACAGCTCCTGCAATTGAGGTTTCATGCCAAGCTGATCGACCGCTTCGTTCATGCGCTGGAAGTAATCACCGGGGTTGGCATAATCCACTGCCTCCTTGCGCCCCCAGGCAGCCACCAGCGCAGCTTCCATCATGTTGGTTCCGTAAGTGCGGTCTTCCAGCATGGGGGTGGTGGTCACCAGCCAGCGTACGCCGGCCTGCTTGAATAATTCGCGGTCGTGTGCGGTGGTGGTATTGGTGACGATGATCTTTCCATCCAACCGGTCAGGCATATAGTGGGTTATGTAATGGCAATCGCCGGCAATCACATTGGCCCAGTTGAAGTATTTTACAAATTTGGGGGTGCGTTTTTCCTGCGCCTCGCCGGTGGGATACAGCCAGCTAAATGGCAAATGCCCAACCGGTGGGATCAGCGTGCGGGCCACTTTTCGCAGTCCGTTCATGGTGTGAATGGGAATGGACAGCCCGAGGGTGAACATGAGGTCGCCGATCACTGATTCATACCCAGCGTTGACAAAGCTGCTGGTCAGACCAAATCGGTCCACACCACTGAGGAGGAAAGCCCGCCGCTCAGAGGGCGGCAGCAAACCATTGACAAGCGGTGCCGCGCGGCATTCCAGGGTCATCTTTAAACCAGTGCCATCCACAATCGGGGTCTTCTTCACGTACTTGATCAGGCTTTGTACATTGGGCAACGAATACCAGTGGTCGTCCACCATCAAGCCAAGCACGGCTCCCCCCACCCCAAAGGCATCCACTTCGCCATCCAGCTCGGCGTACATGCGGGCGGCTTTTTCCATGTCACCGTCCGTTCCGATCCGTTCAAGCTGAATGGTTTGATCGAACAGTGTCACCTCCACACGCTTATCGCGCTTGGAGGAACCAATGCTGATGCTGACTGCTCGCTTCATCTTCACCCTCCCGGAAAAGATTCAAAGTAGTATACCATCGAACCGCGCGCTTGACTGATGGCAACCACCCATCAGAAACCGGTTGACGCCCCCATTTGTTTACAACCCTGCTGTCGGGCAAAGGTGGCGGCGCGCATGAGGCTATGGACACATGGGCTATAATGAAATGGGTAGCCTACCGAATATTCTGACCCCCAAGGATGATGCGCCAATGAAACCCTTTTCCGGTAAAAAAGGTTCTGCACTTGTCGTTCGAATCCTCACCGGATGGTTGCTGTTGAGCCTGGCATGTCAGCTTCCGGGAAACATTTTACAAAAAGAACCCACCCCGGCTGGCCCCGCTCAGAATGCCACCCCGCATGCGGTTCAAACTGCCACGCCCGCCCCGCCGCTGCCGCCCGCCATCAGCGAGACGCTGCCCCCCGCTGGCGATGTCATTGGCGCTGCTGATGGCGTCATGTTGCTGTTCAGCCAGGGCATGGATGCCACCAGTGTGGAAGCCGCCCTGTCGATCAGCCCCGATCTGTCCCACACCCTGGAATGGATCTCTGACCGCCAGGTGCAGATCCATTTCGATCAACTCCCGCCCGACCAGCGCATCACCATCAGCCTGGCTGAAAGCGCCGCGTCGCTCGATGGTCTGCGCATGACCGCACCCGTCAGCCTGGAATACCTCAGCCCATCAAAATTTTTGGTCACAAACAGCATCCCTGCATCCGCCTCTACAAACGTAACCACCGACAGCGCCGTGATCATCAATTTCAACCAGCCTGTTGTGGGCCTGGGTGCAGATCCTGCCAGCCTGCCAACCGCCTTTGAGTTGGAACCAGCCAGTTATGGCCGTGGCGAGTGGTTGAATACCAGCACCTACGTTTTCCATCCAGAACCAGCCTTGCTGCCTGCCACGACCTATTCAGTAAAGGTGAACACCTCACTGACCAGCCTGTACGGCTCGGCGTTGGAAGACAACGGGTTTCAGGAATGGAGTTTCACCACCGGCAACCCCATGATCACATCGGTAAGCCCCCTGTCCCAACTCGTTGTCGATCTGGATCAGGTCTTCACCGTCGAGTTCAATCAGCGCATGGAGCCGACCTCGGTGGAGCAAAACTTCTTCTTTAGAAATGCCGATGGAACCCCGGTGATCGGCGTATTTCGCTGGAATGATGCATTTACTTCCTTTACATTCACACCCACGGCTCTTTTAAACCGCGATGATACCTACACCCTGGAGATCCTGCAACAGGCAAGGGCATATGGCGGGGTCCCGCTGGCGTCAGGCATCCTCAACTATTATTATGGTTCATCCGCGCTGCAATTATTTGAACCCAGACAGGGCGAAATCAACCTCTCACCGGAATACAACAGCCTGCGACTGCAGTTCAATAATCCCATCGGCGGGTTCAACGAAGACTGGGTGACGATCACCCCGGCCATTGACAATCAATATGTTTCCGCCCTTCCTGAAAACGGCACAATTTATCTGAGCGGTTACTTCGCGCCGGTCACCACCTACACTGTACGGGTTGACCCTCAACTGGTTGACCGCTGGGGTGACACGTTGGAGGCCCCCGTCACGCTCACCTTCACCACCGGGCAGGCCCGACCAACTTTTGTTTCACCCATTCTGTCATACTCATACGGCTACCTGTTCATGCTGCCGGATGATGTTGTGCTGCCTGTCTACGCCACCAACATCGAGCGCGTTCAGGTTACCGCCGGTGCTTACAGCATCTCTGAGTATATTGCCGCGGCGCAGGGCGGCTCGATGAACGCGCCAGCCGGCAGTGAAACCTGGAGCAAGGTGCTCAACCTGCCGCCAAACCGCTCCACCGGGGTGGAGATCCCGCTTACCCAGCAGGGAGCGGCGCGTGAACCAGGGCTTTATTACTTTAATGTGGAACCCGGCACAAGCACCTACTTTAACAATAGTTTCATGGGCGTGGTCAGCCACAATCAGATCCTGGTAAAACGGTCAGCAGGCGGCGCAACCGCATGGGTGGTGGATTTACGCGATAATACCCCTGTCTCCGGCGCTGTAGTGGACTTCTACAACAGTTCGGCTGCCGTGATCGCCTCCGCCACAACCGATGCCGACGGTCTGGCAACCATCCAGTTTCCTGCCACCCACGACCCCGAAGATCAGTTGTACGTAGCCATCGGCCAGCCTGGCGACGAAGATTTCTCGCTCTCCAACGGCAACTGGAATTCCGGCATCTCTCCGTGGTCATGGGGCTACCGCCTGGAAGAGGATATCCTGAAGCCCACGGCTTACGTTTACACCGACCGCCCCATCTACCGCCCTGGAGATACCGTTGAATTCCGCGCCATCCTGCGTGAGGAGCAAAACGGCCGGTATTATGACTTCACCGGGCAAAACCCAATCGCGGTGGTGATGAGCAGCTACGACGCGATCACCTATCAGCGTCAGACTCTGGAAGAAATTCCGCTTTCAGTATCTGAATATGGTTCAGCCACGGGCAGATTCACCATTCCTGAAGGCTCGGCCCCCGGCTTTTACTCAATCGAAATCCAGGACATCGATAATTCAAGCGTCACCTTCCAGGTGGCCGAGTACCGCAAACCCGAGGTGCAACTGACTGTGGATTTTGATCAGGATCTGGTCATGAAAGATCAAACCCTGAAAGCCACCATCAACGCCGCTTATTACTTCGGCGCACCAGCGGCAAATCTGCCAATTTCGTGGGACCTCGCCGCCAGCCCGGATTACGTTTTCATCCCCGGCGGCTACCGCACCGGGCAGTCATCACTCACCTGGGAAACCTACAGCCATTTTTCCAGCATTGCCAGTGACAGCGGGTTCACCGATGCGCAGGGCAACCTGACCGTCGAAATTCGGCTGGATGACCCTCTATTGGCCGAAATTTTCGACTCGGGGGACCTTCGCACCCTCACCCTCACCGCCGCCATCACAGACGAGAGCGAGTACCCCATCTCAGCCACCGCCAGTTTGCCCTACCGCCCGGCTTATTACCTGATCGGTGTACGCCCTGCCAGTTACAGCGGTGTGGCCGGACAGGAACTCAATTACGATGTTCAGACGTTGAACCTGCAGAATGGCAGGGCTCCCGGAAAAGTTCTGCGCGGCAGCTTCCAGCGCGTGCAATGGACCCACACCACCGGCAGCAGCGGGTGGGTCAGCAATACTGTTGAGGAATTAACCGAGGTGTCTTCGGTGGACTTTGAAACCGACAGCCAGGGCCGTGCACGAATTGCCTTCACGCCAGAAGATGCCGGCACTTACCGGCTGGAAATCCGCTCGGAGGATGGAGCAGTCACCAGCCTGTACACGCGCGTCAACGGTACTGGCTCCGTTGCCTGGGAACGCCTGCCCTTCCAGCAAGTAACCATCACCACTGACGCAGCCGATTATCTGCCAGGCCAGACAGCCAACCTGTTCATCCCCAACCCATTCACGCAAAAAGCACTGGCGCTGGTGACCGTGGAAAGCGGCGAACTATCCAGCGCACAGGTGATCGAGGTTGAGGGTCCCGGCCTGGAAAT
>DAOUGC010000251.1:0-5307 GCA_034429695.1 Levilinea sp. | reverse complement strand
ATGCCCAGTTGATCCTGCAAGGCGGCGTCCAGTTCCTGGCTTTCATCAGTGGTTTCCAGGTCGGGGATGTTGCGGTGCAATTGTTCAAACCTCTCCCAACCGTAGGTGTCCACCAGGTATTCGATTAGTGCCCCGCCCTCAATATAGGCGATTTCGTGCTGTGCCGGATAAAAGCTGGCCGCGAGTTCTGGCAGGGGAATGTACAAACCAAGTTCGATCAACGCTGCTGCCCGTTCCATGCCCGGTTCATATTTGAAATGTCCGCCTGATAGATACACCGCCAGCCCGTCCACCAGCAGATCCACACGCACTACGTTGCCCAGCAGTGCATCCAATTTATGCACCAGCTCGTGATGAAAAATGATGGGCAATTGCATGTTGAGGTAATCCCGTTCGGGATCAGACATGGTGATCTCTTCACTGGCGAAGCCGCCGTGTCCAATCATGCGGGGGACCAGGTTGATCACCGGTTTGTATTCAGCCCGCATGCCAAGCGCTTCGGCGGCGCTGGCCGCCTGTTCATCCAGGATTTGGGTTATTTCCTCCAGGTTTTCAGCGGTCGGGGATGGCTCCATGTAATTTAGGATGCAACAGGCGGTTTCCGTGCTGCGCCAGACGGGTTGCTCTGCACGGGGGGAAGTGAGGGTGAGGGTATCAATAAAAATAAATCCGGCGGGTTGTACTTCGACTCGCAGGGTGTAAACGCCCGGGGGCAAACCGGAGGTGTCCCATGCCCAGGGCAGGCTGGCGCGCCAATATCCTTCAGCCTGTTTGATCAGTGTGCTGTCTTTAAAAGTAATCTCGATGGGCTGGATGACCTCGATGGTCACTTGCTGTTCATCGGCAGGGGCAGTGGTGGTGGGTGTGTACAGAAAAACATCAAAGCTGAGTGTATCACCGGCTGCAAGGCGGTCATCGGGGTGGGCGCGCAACTCGAGATGCCATCCGGTGGTGGAGGTCTGATCCGTAAAAATGGGTTGATTTTGACCTGCGGCGGGTTGTATCACGAGCGCCGCCAGGATGAGCAGACGTAACATCCATTGCATGACCGAATTATACCCAGCGAACAATAGCATTCCAAAAGATTGTTATATGAGGAGTATCAGAGCTTCGGTTCAACGTTGATTTTCCGAATTGATTTGCATACAATTGTTTGTATGAGCACACAGGAAACCCAAACCCCGGGCGGGCAGCCCGAATCCGAGATCCCGCGTTCGCCGCGTTGGGGCAGCACCACCAAGATTGTGGTTGGACTGGCGCTGGTGGCCGTTTTAGGCGCACTGGTGGTCGGTTTTCGCAACATCATTGGTCCCTTGATCCTGGCGTTCGTGATCGCCTATTTGTTGTACCCACTTGCTGACTGGCTGCACCTGAAGTTAAAAATGGGCTGGCGGCTGGCGGTCAATTTGATTTATCTACTGGTGGTGTTGATCATCCTCGGACTGCTGACGTGGGGCGGTTTCCTGCTGGTGGAACAGGTGGGCGCGCTGATCAAATTCCTGGAGAAGCAGGTTGCCAATCTGCCGCAATTGATTGAAAACCTGTCCAATTCCGTCCTGCAGATTGGACCATTTACCTGGGACCTGGAAAATCTGGAGATTGAGAACCTTGCCAACCAGGTGCTTTCCACGGTGCAGCCCTTGTTCGGGCAGGTGGGCGGGTTGTTTGGAACCTTTGCCTCCAGCGCGGCGGTGTTCATTGGCTGGACGTTGTTCATTCTATTGATATCTTATTTCATATTGATCGAGACCGAAGGCGTCCCCCAGCAGTTATTCAGGATGCGTATTCCGGGTTATCAGCAGGATATCAACCGATTGGGTCAGGAACTGGCGCAGATTTGGAATGCCTTCCTGCGCGGGCAGTTGATCATCTTTTTTATCACCGTGGCGTTGTACACGGCCATGTTCGGTGCACTTGGGGTCAGCTTCTTCTATGGGTTGGCGCTGGTGGCTGGCATGGCCCGCTTTGTGCCGTATGTTGGTCCGGCGGTGGCATGGGCTGCTTACGGTCTGGTGGCGTTTTTTCAGGGGCACACCATCTTTGGTCTTGAACCGCTGCCCTACGCCCTGATTGTGGTCGGTATCGCATGGGTGACCGATTTGCTGATGGACAATTTCTTTGTGCCGCGTTTCATGGGTGACGCTTTGCGGGTGCACCCTGCTGCGGTGATGGTGGCTGCGCTGGTGGGCGCCAGCCTGCTGGGTGTGATCGGTGTGGTGCTGGCTGCCCCCGTGCTGGCCACTGCCAAGTTGTTCCTTGATTATGTGTTTCGCAAGTTGATGGATGTTGACCCCTGGGAGGGACGGCATGGCGCATCCCCACCGCCATCCCTTAAGGAGAGCTGGTCCAACCTCCTGGCCGGCGTGCGGCGTTTCTTTGCGCGCCTTCAGGCACTATTTACCAAAAAACAAGGAGAGGGAAAATGAATCCGAATGAGCCGAAGACCAATACGCTGGCTGAGACTGAGAACTACATGGTTTGGAAAGCGGAAGAACCGGATGGGGAGACGACCTATCATCTGGAACTCAATAATGTAACCCTGCACTTCTTTGACGAGGAGTGGGTTGAGTTTATTGAGCTGGTGCGGTCGCTGCCGAAGGGCGTTGCCTGATTTCCTGTTGAAGCAGGCAGCTTCCGCGTGGGAGCAATGAGTTTGCAGTACCGGCAGGTTGGTGTACATCCAACCTGCCATTTTTATATTTACCAGGCATCGGCGGATTGGATGGGGCACATCGTCTTTGAAACTGGCGTTCTGGCCCTGCGTCTGGATGGTATCCACCATTCGAATGATTCATCTGTCCGTGTCATTCGTGTTAAATCCCGGATTACCGTGTAAAACAACCGATCCCCGCTCCTTCCCACGGTGATCAAGGACCGCGGCTGGCAAACCCATAAAAAACTCCCCCAGGGAAATACCCGCTGGGGGAGGGGTGTGCGCATGAACTTCCTGTTACGGCCGGATGACGATCATCAGGAACAGCATGGCGGCGATCAACGTGCCGACAAACACGATGCCCGGTGTCGGGTTGTTCTCCTGCACTGACTCGGCGCGGATTTCTTCAAGCGAGCGGAACCCGAGCAGCGAAAGCACGCCCCACACGAAAAATGCCGAGATGATGGCGATGATCGGTCCCCAGAAGGCAATCATGCTGAGGATGACCGGCAGCCGCCCGATAAACGCGCGCCATGAATCGGGGGCGAGCGCAAATGCGATCCCCTGACCGACGATCAGGGCGGCGACCAAAATGATGAAGATGGTGAGAATACTGTTTTTTTTCATGGGGTCTCCAGAAGAAAATTATGCTGCCTGAATATCTGTTTCGTCAATCTTGTAGCCGATCCAGACCATGTCCTGTCCACCGCTGCCTTCATAATCCTCCAGCACCAGCGCCCGGTCACTGTCTCCGCTGGCGTGAACAAAGCGTCCAATTCCACCCTGCGACTGACGGGAACCTGAACCTTCCACACTCTGAACCCGGAATTTGCCGATGTCGTCAATGTGCCACGAAGCCGGTGGGTAGGCAAAATACACATCCGCGGTCTGGTTGGACTGGGCGAATTGCTTGGCGTAAGGCGCAAAGTCGCGCTGGATTTCGGCGTCCGAAAGCGGTACGGCTTCATCCAGCAGATAGTAACGGGTTTGCCAGTTCAAGAGCACGCGGTTGGTTTCCAGGAAGTATGCGGTAAAGGCATTTCCGGTGGGAACCCACGGCGCGCCGGACGAGCGCGAGGTTTGCCAGAGTTCCTGAAAAACCACTTTGCCGGTGACAAACAGAGTCAAGGGGCCCATTTGCGGATGGGGGATGGCGATGCGGTCGCCGACTTGAATGCGATTGAAAGGGCTGCTGGTGTTCACGGTTGATTTCACCTCTGTCTGGGGTGTGGGAGGACTGGAAGGCGCAGGCGGGCGGTGGGAAGAAGACCGCGGCGTTGCGGGATAGGAACTGCCGGACGGGCGCAGAGCGTCCTTGACCGAGTTGGTCAGGGTCTGTATCATGTCTCCGGTACCAGCATAGGGTTTGCCATTTTTTGCCGGACGGAAAAGCTGGACAATACCGATGAAGAAGAAGAGCAGGGCGAGGGCAAATAAACAACCGGACATAAGTTCTCCTCCTACCACGAGCCTGAATCTGAGCCGCCGGAGTCGAACCCGCCCGAATCCCAGCCGCCCGAATCCCATGATCCGGAATCTGACCCGCTGTCCCAGGAATCCCACGAGCCGGAATCGGACCCACTGTCCCATGAATCCCACGAGCCAGAATCGGAACCGCTGTCCCAGTCCCACGAGCCTGAGTCGGACCCGGAGTCATCATCCCATGAACCGGAATCTGAGCCGTCCCCCCAATCCCATGAGCCGGAATCAGAGCCGTCGTCCCACGAGCCGCCATCCGAATCGGATGGAACCTGCCAGGTATCCTCCCAGCCGTTGTCATAGGTGGAAGGGTTGGTGATCACCGGACGGCTGTTGCGGATGCCGGCCGGTACGGCAGTGACGCACATGGAGATCACACAGAAGATCATCCCCAGAATGAACCAGGGCATGGCGCGGCGAAAATTCATGAGGGCACTCCTTGGTGGATGCGTTCAGATAATGCAATGTCCATTTTACGCGCGCATGGGCGCATATGCAATATGCAAGCAGGCAATCAACACCTCCAACGTTGAAATGATGGGTTGAGGCAAGGATGGAAGCAGGAAAAAGCCTCCGCCTTGATCATAAAGGAGGGGAGGTTTGGCATGCCACAGAAAATCACTGGTACGGGAAGAAAACCCGATCAGTCCATCAAGCGGTACTGATTAATACCTGCCCCTGGGCTGATACACATCGGGGTTGGGCAGGCTGGAATCATCCACCGGTGTCACCCGTACCGCGCAGGCTTTGTATTCGGGGATCTTGGCCTGCGGGTCAACCACGTCAATGGTGAGCAGGTTGGCTGCGGCTTCGGCAAAGTGAAAGGGGATGAATACCACACCTGACACGGCTTTGGATGTGACCCTGGCGCGCAGGATGATGGCGCCGCGGCGGGAGGTCACACGTACTGCACATGCGTCAACAATACCCAGTCGGGCGGCGTCGGCAGGGTTGATCTCCATGTGCGCTTCCGGGTATAGATCATCCAACCATGAGTGGCGGGTGAGTGTGCCGCCGTGCCAGTGTTCAAGCACGCGGCCTGTGGTGAGGATCAATGGATAATCCTCATCGGGTTGTTCAGCGGACGGGGTGTACTCAAGCGGGTGAAATTTGCCGCGTCCGCGTGGGAAGCTGGTGGAAAACAGGTAGGGAGTGCCGGGGTGGGTATCATGGGG
>DAOUGC010000250.1:0-20813 GCA_034429695.1 Levilinea sp. | reverse complement strand
GTATCGTTCCACCTGCCCCAACCTATCTGCTGGCAATTAACCCTGATGGTTTCTCCCCGGATTTGCCGGGCTGATTCATTATTCTTTCTTTCCCCACATGGATATGTAGATTCAGTAATAATAGTAGGGGGTGTGGAAAGTGTGGATAAAAATGATTCTTGCTGATTTGCCCCCATATATGCCGTTTTCTTGCGTCATGCTGTCCATATCTGCCGGATTCAACCAAAGTGGTTATCCCGGCTGCCCTGTGGATAACTGTGGATGGAATCACCGGTTTATCCACAGCCCCGCTTGATTATCCCTGCGAATCATGAATCGATCTTTGTTCTGGAAATATATGGGGCGATTCCTGCGCACACCCCCATATATGGCGGTGTCTTTTTTTTGCCTGTCGGGCAGGTGGTGGACAAAACGGCCCATTTGTCCACAGTTTCAGGCACTTATCCACAGTTTTAAGGGGGTTATCCACAGTTTTTGGGGAGAAATCAACTGGCACAAAAATGAGGGGAAATCAAACACCCCCCCATATCTAGAGTCCGTTGTTTTTCTCCCATACTTCAAGCGTCTCTTCCAGTGAGTCCAGGTAGGAATCCAGACCATCCAGCCGGTTGGAAAAGCGTTCATCGTCCAGTTCCAGCGCGGTGAGCACCCGTGTGAAAGAATCAATCGCTTCGGTTTCGTTCTCCGGCAGGCAGGCAACCGCGCGGGACCAGGTGCGCAGCAAAACCCACAACCCGGCGGCGGGCAAATCATCAAACAGGGCAGCCGCCCCACGGGTGTAATACCCCACGCGGGCAGGGTGCACGCAAATATCGTGCCCGGGTTGGGCTGAGGCAAGCTGCAGCGCGTGAGACCACACCGGCAGCCAGCGCTGCCAGTTATCGCTGTGGGCTTCTTCTGACATGATCAGGTCAGCCAGCCCCCCGGCCAGGCCGGGTTTGCCCAGCGCGCGGGCGGATTCAGCCAGTTGAACAAAGAAACGCCGTTCGGTCAGGGGTGTGCCGTGCAGGTTGCCGAGCACCTGTCCGGCTTCATCCAGTGCATTGAGGTAGAGATTCAGGCGTTGCAGGCCCACCGCGTCCTGGGCTTCAAACCACAGACGGCGGGCTTCTTCCAGCCGCGGGCGGGCGCGTTTGAGCACATTCTCAGGCTGGTGAAATTGCGCGCACACCGCCGCCTGGGTGAACTCGAACCAGTGCTGCACATCATGCAGCACCAGCGGGTCCTGGCACAGGAAGGTTCCCAGCCATGGGTCGCAGCGCAGGTTGCGCGGCTGTGAGAACACACTTTGCGAGAGATGGGTGATATCCAGATGCACGTCATCGGTGATGCGCTCAATCTCACGCGCCGCGGGCGGTTCTGAATCGTGGATGAAAAACAGGTCAATATCAGTGGCGCCGCCCAGCAGCGGCTCCTCAAAGCGCAAAGAGCCGGTCAGATAAATGCAAACCAGCCGGCGGTTGACATACGTACGCTGCGCCACAATGGTGCGTGTGGTCTTGAGCAGAGATTCACGGGTGATGCGCATAAGTTTTGTCCCCCATGTTCAGGTTGAGATCAAGCGTTGTCATCCATGGGTAGTTCGGGTTGGAAGGGTGAAAGCTGCAGGCGCTGGCGGATGCGTTCCTCCACCCACTGCAGGTCCTCAGCCTTGCGGACAAAATCAAGCTGATTGGAGTCGATCACCAGCACGGGGGCGGTATGGTCGCCATTTTCCATGAAAAAGCGGTCGTAGGCTTCGTTGAGTTCAGCAATGTAAGCACGTTCCATGGCGCGTTCATACGGGCGGTCGCGCAGGGCGATGCGCTGCATGAGCGTGTCGGTGCTGGCGCGCAGATAAACGATCAATTCCGGCACTTTGATTTTTTCAGCCAGGGCTTCATGCACCTGGTGATAGATCTCCAGCTCATCGCCGGTCAGGTTGATGCCGGCAAACAGGGCGTCCTTCTCGAAGGTGTAGTCGCTAATCAAGCCCCTGCCCTCTGCCAGCATCTGCGGCACGGCGCTGTGCTGCTGATGGTAACGGCTGAGCAGGAAAAAGATCTGTGTCTGAAAGGCGTAGCGCGCGCGATCAGCGTAAAAATCACCCAGGAAGGGGTTCTCTTCGAACACCTCAAGCAGCAGGTGACTTTCAAAGCGCGGTTGCAGCAAGCGCGCGAGGGTGGTTTTACCGACGCCGATGACACCTTCGATGGAAAAATACATGGACAACTCCTGCGTGTGGACGGAATTAACCGATCTTACCACGAAATGAAACGAATCATGGCACGGCAAAGAGGGGGAGATTTGGTGATGGGTGCGGTGAAGCAGAGTGGCGACACACACCCGTGCCATGCAGGCGGCGCCCGGAGCGCCCCCTCACAGGCAAGCTGCGCTTTATGACTGCACAAACCCCATAAAACGCGTGCGCCGCACGCCCCTGCAAAAGCCATTTATTCGTGCCGTTCGTGATAAAAATTCCGTGCTGCCGACACGGACAAAAAACGGCAGGTTCCTTTTTGAACCTGCCCCTACGAAAAGCATTATTCGTGCCGTTCAAGCATCAACCTTCCTTGCCCATCTTCGGTGCGAATTTTTCCTTCCAGCAGCGGGCGCACACCCGCAGCTTTTTTCCATCAGCATCGGTCACAAGATAAATCGCCTGCCACCCGCCGCAAATATCACAGCGTTTGAGGATCCTTGCCATTCTTCACTCCGATCTGATACACCCTGTACCGCTTGTACAGCTTTGCCCCCAGCCGTTCGGCAATGGCCGGCGTGCGGGGATTGTCCGCCGAGGTCAGGGAGCCGTCGATCCACTGATACCCGGCAGCCTTTGCGCGCTGGGCAAGTTCATTGAACATCAGGATCGCCACCCCGCTGCCCCAGTACTCAGGCAGCACCAGCACGCTCTTGGCGGTCAGGCAGCGGGTTTGCAACCGCCCGCGCTTTAACTGGCGCAAATCCCACAGCAGGCGTGCGGTGTTCCACGGGCGGCGCAAGCCGTCTGCGCGGGCAAACAGTTCATTCAAATTGGGCAACCCAGGCAGCCAGCCGATGGTGCGTTCGCCTTCCGGCAGATTGGGGTCCTCGGCAAACAGCACCAGGTCAGGGTCTACCAGATCCTTGAACGGCGACATGGAATTGAACACCACCTCGCGCCGCCAAGGGCGGTGATCGGGCAGGTGCGCCAACGCACGGTTGAGCAGGATGTAAATGCGTTCCAGCTCATCCTGCCAGTGCGCCAGGTCGGCAGATCGAATGTGAAAACGGCAGCGTTCACGAGCGCGCTCCGCCATGCGCGCCAGGTCATTCAGGGCGGGGTTGCCGTCCAGATCCAGCGCAAAGGCAATGTTGTCGCCGCGGCGCGGCTGAAAACCATAGCGCTCGACAAAATGGAGGTAATAAGGCGGGGTGTGCCCGCACATCAACGCAGGCGGACGCTCACGACCCTCCACCAGAATGCCGTAGCTGTCTTCATAATCCAGGTTGAACGGCCCGTTGAGCGAATCCAGCCCGCGCTCGCGCGCCCATGCGTGTGCCCGTGCCAGCAGCGCCTCAAACACGGCGTAGTCATCAATAAAGTTGAAGAACCCGAACACACACTCACGCAGACCCATTTCCTCGTTCTGGGCGCGATCCTCGGCGGCGCAAATGGTTCCAACCGGTTGACCGTCACGCCATGCGATAAAAAACTCAGCCGTGCCGCGTTGAAAGAAGACCCCCTTGCGCGGGTCCATGCGCTCAGCCCAGTCAGGCAGCAGCGGAGGAACCCACAGTGGGTCATCTGCAAAAATTTTCCAGGGGAAGGTGAGGAAGATGCGCTTCTCACGCGGAGTGCGCACCGGCAGCACGGCGATATCGCTCATTTTGGCTCCCCGCTCAAGCCTGCCCGCCGCGCTTCCAGTTCAGCCACAATCTGGCGGTGCTTCTCGCGCGACAATGGGTACAGCAGGGCAAACACGATGCCGATCACCAGCAGCACCGCAGGGATGGGTCCGATTGCCATGCGGATGCCCAGGATGGCGCTGGCCGGTTGCTGGGTGGAATTGGGCTGGTAACCGGTGACCTGCAAGACCAGCAGCACCAGCGGGATGGCAAGCGAGGATGCCACCTTCATGGACAACATCACCAGGCTGTAGAACATGCCTTCGTGACGCTCACCGGTCTGCCATTCATCCCATTCAATCGCGTCGGGGATGATCGACCAGGGCAGCACGTGCGCAGCGCTGACGCCGATGCCGGCCAGTGCGCACAGCCCCAGGATCACCGGCAGGGGTGTGGCGCTGTTGAACAGGATCAGCGTGCACTGCACCACCGCCCAGAAGGCAATGCCGGCAGCGTATGCCATGCGTTTGTTCCAGCGTTTGGATACCCAGTTCCAGAACGGCAGCACCAGCATGGCAGTGACAAAAATGGTCGCCATGATCAGGTCGGATTGCGCCTCGCGCCCCAGCACGTATTTGAGGAAGTACAGCAGCGTGGTCTGCAGAATATCCACCGATACCCAGGTGAGCAGGAAGATCACCATGCTGAACACAAACGGGCGGTTCTTGAGCGCGGCGCGCAGTGACTCCAGCAATTTGGGTTGGTCCAGTTTTTGATATTCCTGGCGCTCGCGGGTGCTCAGGAACACCAGCAGCAACGGCAGCGCGCTGGCGACGCCAAAGATGATGCCCATGCTGGTCACACTGGCGCTGTTCTCGGGGCTGAAAGAACCCACAATCATCAACGGGATGGTGAAAGCCACCAGACTGCCCAGGATGGAAAATCCCATGCGATAAGTGGTCAGAGAGGTACGCTCATCGTAATTGTTGGTCAATTCAGGGGTGAGCGCAAAGTAGGGCATGTACACAAATGTCGCGGCTGATTCAAACAGCACATACGCCACGGCGTAATAGATGGTCAGGGCAATCTGACCGGTGAAGGGCGGGCGCAGCCACATCAGGATGAACGCCAGTGCAAACGGCAGCGCGCCGAACAGCAGGAAGGGCCGCCGCCTGCCCCAGCGCGTGCGTGTGCGGTCAGACAGGTAACCGATCAACGGGTCATTGATGTAATCCCACGTGCGCCCGATGAAGATGGCGATGGCAGCCGTGCCGGGGGGAATGCCGACCACGTCGGTGAGGAAGATGGCAAAGAAAGCGGCGATAATGGTGGAGGTCAGGCTGAAACCGGTATCGCCAAAACCATAGAGCAGTTTGGTGCGCCCTGGCAGTTTTTCCTGCATGATGGTTCCTCTGGGTTGTGAGATGGTTCAGGATGGTCCTGTGATCATTTTAACCCCGCTTGCCGCGCAGCGTGCCGCTCAAAGCGGGGCGAATTTGCCAACAACAAGGTATGAACGGAAGTTCTTTCTTCGCCCTTACAGGGAGAAGATGTCAAATTCGGCGTCTTATGCCGAATTTGACAGATGAGGGTGAATGATTATTTGGAAGTAACTCTTTATATTAAACAGAGCTGGGTTCTATATCGCGTAGACCTATTTCTTTCAAAAACCCGTATACGCCATCGTAATATTCTGGAGTACGGGTTGGGTCAGTTGAATTACCGTGGGGAATAACAATAACTAATCCTTGCCTTGCCCGAGTTAACAAGACGCGGTAAGTGTTAATCAAGTAACGTTTTTTCATTTCGTCATTGACTGACTGCCACTTTGTCCCTTTAAAATTGCGAAATTGCCATTGCCCGTCAACATAACGCAAATCTGCATCCCATATCACACCAGTCCAATCTAATTCCAACCCCTGGATATCAAATTCTGTTGCAATACCTTCCAGATAAAATGATGAGCGTACATCGCACTTGTCATTTAAGAACCATTTTTCCACATCAATTGAGGAATCGACATAAATTCCCAGAGGTTTCAGTCTTAATGCACCAGATGAAGCAAGCAAACCAAACCGTTCACTTCCACGCGCTTTTTGCCGTAACCATGCCTTTGCATACTCTAGATTTCGAGTGATCACGATGGGATATTTTTTGTTTAATGAATGTAAAAATCCTTTTGCTTCTTGAGTCTGGTTACTTAATAAGGCTTGAACAAAACCGGATAATGACTCCGAACGAAAAGAACGAACTGAGATGGAGAGATGTAAATCTTTTTCAATAGAAAGGCGATCAGCTAGAGCTAAATCTCGTAACGAAATGCCTTGCAAATACTCATTGGTTTGAATTTCGTTGGATGAATAGATCTTCCATTTGGGAAAATGATTTTCAAGTGCTCGAAACCATTCCAGTAAACCTCCCTCTCCATCATGGATCTCTTGCCCCCCACCAACTAAACAAACGATTACAGCCCAGTCAGTATGTCGATCCATGATGCTTATTAAAAAATCCGGTTCGGATTGGTTAAATTCTGATATTCTTTTTTTTGTTTTCATAAATTGTGCTGTATGCGATAAGTCCCAAGCTCTTTGAGCTTCATCAAATATGGCGATCCTTTCGTTGGGGGGATTATTGCTTATCAATGCATCATCTCGAAAGTGATGAATATTTTGAATGAAAGGTCTGACTTTTATTTCAATCCTACTTCGTGTTACTCTATTTCCATTCGCAAGTTCTCTTGCGATTTCATCCCTTACCAATGCCTCTCTCAATACTTTTACAAGTGGGCCATTACCAGATAAGAAAACAGCGGCTTCGCCGAGATTGTTCCGGTTATGTTCACTCGTTAGATTTAGTCCCACTAAAGTTTTTCCTGCGCCAGGTACCCCGGTGATAAAGCAAATAGCTTTTTCTCGGTTATCTTTTGTTCGTGCGATTATATTGGATATGCAACTTGCTGTTCGGGTTAAGTTTATTGCTCCAGCATCAGAACGCGATATCTCGTGAACACTATGTCCACTATACAAAGCTTGTGCGGCCTCAATAATGGTGGGTGTTGGTTTATATGAGCCTTCGTACCAAAATAGTGGGTCAAGATCTTCTGATGGAGTGTTTTCCAAAATGTTTTCCAAAATTGAGTGCAAATTATTTTCATTGGCTAATTGCACAGGAAAAATGCCATCATCATATTGTTCCAATAGGTTACTATTTGTTCGTGCTTGGGTTGAGATAAGGATCGGCACGATACTTAAGTTATGAGATGTCACATGAAAGTTTTTTAGGTCTAAGGCATAGTCCATCACTTGGTCTATAGCGTAAGCTGGATAAGAATTTTCACCAACCTTAAATTCGAGAACAAATAATATCCCCTTGATTAGTAAGATGACATCAGCACGTTTGCCCATGCGTGGAATTGCGAATTCAAAAAAGATCCTTCCCCTGGGTAATGCCGGAAGAATTTTCTTTAAAATGGATATCTCCGACAACCACGCATTTCGTTGCAACTCATCCAATGAAAATGAATGGTGGCGAGTCATTTCTCCCAGAATTTGATCAGGATGGTCTTTTCCAAAATTTTCGAAATCATTAGAATAATATGCTCTTGCCATTTTTGTTACTCCGATTGCATTGATGTATGGCTGACAATCTCCATTTTACATCTTGGTACCAAAATTATAGGAGGGTAACAGTCAATAGCAGTAGCCCTCCTTCATATATTTACTCGTCCGATCATTGTATAATTTGACTACACCGTATATACCTTCTCGAAAGAGAGTTTCTTATGACCGACGAATTACCCGGCAATCTCTCAGAAAATATCGTTAGAGCCATCGAGCCGCAACCAGAGACCGTGTCCTACGACCTGGATGACCCCAGCCTGTACATCAACCGCGAGCTGGCACTGCTGGAGTTTCAACGCCGTGTGCTGGATGAAGCCCGCGACCCCAAAAACCCGCTGCTGGAACGCATCAAGTTCCTCGCTATTGTTGGCTCCAATCTGGAGGAGTTCTTCATGGTGCGCGTGGGCGGCCTGCACATGCAAACCGCCACCGGCATGCTGGAGCTTTCCATTGACGGTATGCACCCCGCCCAGCAACTGGCTGAAATCCGCAAAATTTCATTGAAACTCATGCAGGAGGCGCGCGACTACCTGAACCACACGATGGTGCCCGCCCTGAAACAGCAGGAGATCCACCTGCTGGGTTACCGCGACCTGAATGCCAAACAACGCGAGTCGGCGGATCAATACTTTAATGACATCATCTTCCCGGTGCTCACCCCACTGGCGTACGACCCGGGGCATCCCTTCCCGCACATTTCCAACCTCAGCCTCAACCTGGCGGTGTTCATCAAGGATCAGGAAGGCAACCGCCGCTTTGCGCGCGTCAAGGTTCCTTCCAGCCTGCCGGCGCTGGTTCCGCTAAAGCGTTCCTCAGGCGCCACCCGCAGGGATGGTTCACCCCCGCGCTCGCACTATTTTGTCTGGCTGGTTGACCTGATCACGGCGAACCTGTCCAAACTGTTCCCCGGCATGGAGGTGGTGGAGGCTTACCCCTTCCATGTCACCCGCAATGCTGATTTTCAGATCCGCGAACTGGAGGCCAGCGATTTACTCGACCTGATGGAAGCCAATGTGCGCCGCCGCCGTTTTGGCCGTGTGGTGCGCCTGGTGATCACGCCTGAGATGCCGCGTGAGGTGCGCATCATTTTGCAGGAGAATTTGCGTGTTCACGACCATGATGTTTACGTGCTGGAACCGCCCCTGGTGCTTTCACCGTTGATGCAGTTGATGAAGATCGACCGCTACGACCTAAAGGACCGCCCTTTTGCGCCGGTGACACCTGCAATTTTGCGCAACTTGAGTGACGATGACAGCGGCGAGATCTTCGCCGCCATCCGGCGCGGCAACATCCTGTTGCATCATCCCTATGACTCTTTCGCGCCGGTGATTAACTTCCTGCGCTCCGCTGCCCGCGACCCTGATGTGCTCGCCATCAAACAGACCCTGTATCGCGTCGGGCACGATTCACCCGTGGTGGCTGCCCTGCAGGAGGCCGCCCGCGAGTACAACAAGCAGGTGGCCGTGCTGGTTGAACTTAAAGCCCGCTTTGATGAGGAGAGCAACATCGGCTGGGCAAAGATGCTGGAGCAGGAGGGTGTGCACGTTACCTACGGCTTGCTGGGTTTGAAAACCCATTCCAAAATCGCGCTGGTGGTGCGCCGCGAGGGTGACCGCATTCGCCGTTACGTGCACCTGGGCACCGGCAATTACAACCATCAAACTGCCACGGTGTATGAAGACCTGAGCATGTTCACCTGCGACGACGAGATCGGCGCGGATGCCACCGACCTGTTTAATTACCTGACCGGCTACTCCAACAAGGTCGATTATCGCAAGTTGCTGGTGGCGCCCATCAACCTGCGCCAGCAGCTTGAGCAATTGATCCGTAATGAGATCGCCCTGGTGAAAAAGGGCAAGCCCGGTTACATGATCCTCAAAGCCAATGCCATTGTGGACAAGCCCATGACCGCGCTGCTGTACGAAGCCTCACAGGCAGGGGTGAAGATCGACCTGATCATCCGCGGCATGTGCAGCCTGCGCCCCGGCATCAAGGGGCTTAGCCACAACATCCGCGTGATCAGCGTGGTGGGACGCTTCCTTGAGCACAGCCGCATTTATTATTTCCACAACGGTGGCGAGGAGCGCATCTACATGGGCAGCGCCGACCTGATGCCGCGCAACCTCAATGACCGCGTGGAACTGGTATTCCCCATTGAAGACCCGCGCATGATCCGTCAGGTGCGTGATGATATTTTGTCCACTTACTTAAACGATAATGTTAAAGCCCGCATCATGCAACCGGACGGGAGTTTTATTCGTATGCGACCGGACGGCAAAAAGGAGATCAGTGCGCAGGACAGCTTTATTCAACTTGCCCGCCTGCTGAACCCGTAAGCTGTGGGTGCAAGAACGGCACGGAGGGAATTTCATTCAGGGAGGGGACCCGAACCATGTCTTGCGAAATTTCCATATCATCAGACCGAACGCATGTCTTGATGACCATGCAGGGTGAAATCAATCGTGAACTGGCATATAAATATAATATCGAAGCGCATACCATTGGCCGCAAAGCGGGTATCAATCGTTATCTGGTTGACCTCACCGACGCTCACAATACCGACTCGGTGATTGATAAATTTGACTTCGCCTACACCGATATGCGCTCCGACCCGGTGATTAACCCAAACGCCAGGGTGGTGGTGCTGGTGGCAGTCGGCGACCACAGTCACGATTTTGTTGAAACCGTGGCGCGCAACGCCGGCATGAATGTGACCATGTTTACCGACCGCGAGCAGGCAATTAAATTCCTGTATTCCGATTAATCTGACAAAAACGGCGGGATCCTTTTTAACGCATGGGCAGGCAGTGACTGAGAGCCTGCAGCATGGCGAGAGCAGCCTGTTGGCTGCGTTCGCCCAGCTCAGCCGGCAACCCGCAATGATCCACCCAGATGGCGCCGCAATGCCGTGCCTGCAGATATTCGATCTCGCGTCTGAACATTTCGGCTGGCAGATCCACATTTTCATCCGCGCCGCCGCCACAAGTGAGCAGTAATAATACCGGCTTGTCCTTCATCAGGACAACCGCTTCATCTCCGTCCCATTTCACCAGCGCATAATGACGGTCCATCAACGCCTTGATCTCTGCCGGGAAGCTCCAACAGTACACCGGCGAGGCGTACACCACGGCGTCGGCGGCCAGAATGCGCTGCAGCACGACCGCCGTGTCATCCTCCTGCACGCAACCCGGGGCGTCAAACACCGTCTGGCAGCCATCACATCCGGTGCAGCCGTGCATCTCCATTTCGCACACATTGATCCGTTCCACCTGCACACTGGCAGGTAACAGCTTTTCAAAAGCGCCCAGTACACTGGCGGTGTTGCCCGCTTTTCGCGGACTGCCCATTAGGGTGATAAGTTTCATGGTGACTCCGGTTAATTGTTTACAAAAATTGTATATAATTAAGCTGATGAAGAGGGATACCTTGCATCTGCCCTTTGAGGGTGCAACTTGATTATAGAGGATTCATGAAAGCAGAAGATCAATTTGCCAAGTTCGATTCTGCCACATACCTGTTTAAGGCACTGGCATTTTTTCTCAATGGAGAGGATGCCACCGGCCTGCTGCCGTATCCTCCGTGGGTGATCCGCAGTTTGTGGCTGCCGGCATTAAAACTTGCCAACGGCATCCTGCCTGACCGCATCCGCTCGCACCTGGCGCGGCGGGCGGGCGTGGCTGAGGCGATGCAACCCGAAGATCTAAACAAAATTAATGGTGAAGAAATTGCAGCATATATCACCGCTCAATATCCAGCGCGGCGCATGCCTGCCGTGGCGGTTGGCTCGTCCAACGGTGCATTGGTGCATCTGGCGGCTGCGCTTGGCATCGCCTGGCTGCCGCAAACGCTGCTCTCTTTGATCCGGCGGGACATGCCGCCCGATGAACTGGTGCACGATTTTGATTTTGGGCGCAACTGTGCCCCACACTTTTTGGAGAACAACCCTGGCATTGCCCTGCATCAAATGAATGACCCAGGCAATGACCGCCTGATGGCACAAAAGATGGCATATTTTCGCTGGAAGTATCGCCGCCTGCCGCAGGCATACCAGCACTATATCGTCAACAACCTGGCCCCGGACGGTCAGCTATGGACCATCGAGTGCACCCACGAGCGCCATGTCACGCGCATCAACGACCGGCATGTTTATCAGGTTGGGGGATACGGGGGGTTGACATGGGAGGAGTACAGCCAGGGCGGCCCGCGCGTGCGTGATTTTTTGGAGCGTTACAAATCACCTCATGATCATTTCATCATCCCGCAACCCACTCATGAGACCATTGAGGCTGAGTGGGGTTTTGACGCTGCCCTGCTGGAGCCGCTGACCGAACTTGCCAGCCAGCGCGGATATACCCTGCGGCGCATGATCTTTGACGACCCCGAGGTGTTTTCTCCGCTGGTGGCAGACCTGTACCGCTGGTGGTATGCACGCATGGGCAGGCCCACCAACCGGCTGGTGGTGGAGCCGTTTACTGCTGTTGAACCCGGCCTGGTGCTGCGCGGCGGGTTGATCCCGTTCTGGATTGTGTTTAATGGGGAGAATTCGCTTGCCGCCCTCAGGGATTATCTCGATCAACGTCCGGGTGTGACCGAGGTGCTGCTCTCCCTTTTTTCCAACACGGTTGAATCGGTGGGGATTCCGCCGGTGGAGACGTGGGTGAAGGAACTCAGCACCCCCCAGCGGCGCGTCACGCTGATTGCCACCGACCCGACGGCTTATCCCATTGACCTGGCATCCATGTTCCGCTTTTACTTTGACCTGGACCGCGCCACGCCGCGTAAATTACCGCTGCCGCCCCCTTTGACCCTGAATGAGCTTGACCTGTTCCTGAGCGAATACCCCCGGTCGGGCGTGCGTTTTGAGGAGTGATGCAGTTGCCTGCTGCAGCCTGCAGCGGTGCGTTTGCCCGCTCAACCAGATGCAGGCTGCCCGTGAGAAAGCGCTGACAGCAAACGCAGCACCGATTGTTCCTTGTCCTTTACCTCCAGCATGACATCCACATCCATGCCGGTCAGTTGCGCCGCGAAATCAGTGAAGGCATCCACATCAACGCTGTATGAGTGTGAGCCGGGCGGCTTGCCGGGCCAGGCGTTGGAATAATGCAGCTTGGGTGGACCATCCTCCCTGGTCCAGGTTCCGGCGGCGCGTTCGACCAGTTGGCGCAGGCTTTGCCCCTCAAAGCTGGGGTTGTAGCGGTGATGGAAAACATCGAACACCACGGGCGCCCCGGTTTCTTTATGCGCCGCCAGGGCATCTGCCAGGCTGTAAGAGCGCTCGTCGTTTTCCAGCACAACCCGGCTGCGGGCGCTGTGGCTCAGGCGGGCAAAGTTGACGGCAAAACGCGCCATGCTGGCGGGTTTGTCACCGTAAACACCTCCCAGGTGGATCACCAGTTTATGAGAGGTGTCCAGCCCGAGTGAATCCAGAAATGCGGCGTGATAATCCAGTTCGGCCAGGCTGGCGCGCACCACTTCATCGCGCGGTGAGTTGAGCACGGTGAACTGCCCCGGATGCATGGACAGGCGCATGTTGTGCGTCAGGGCGGTATGCCCCAGTTCAAGCAATTGCGCCTGATAAACGCTGCGCCATGCCCCATTGTTAACCGGGTGGGAACCAAACGGAATGACATCGGACGAGATGCGAAACAAATGCACCCCGTGGGCGGCGTTCCATGCCAGAATATCCCCCAATGCTGAGAGATTTTTGCCGGTCAGATCAAGCAGTCTGTCAGGTGTGGCGTTTGCCAGGCGGCAGGTGCGGCTTGAGGTGGGCAATTGCGTGTTGATGCAGGCGTAACCGATGCGCATGCCGGCATTATAGACAGGGAGAAAATCGGTGTCACGGGTTTGTATAAACTCCCGTACGGCTGCAGGTGTAAGCTTCGATCAGCCTGACCGCCCTGCCCACCCCATCCTCGGCGGCAAGCTGATCCTTCACCCGGCACAGACGCTCGTGCAGATCCGTATCTTCCAGGGCAACGTGGATTCGGTCAGCCAGGCATTTTTCGTCAAAGCGGTGCGGCGCGATCTGCCCGGCGGCCAGCCCGTTTTGCACCAACACGCGCGCCCAAAAGGGTTGATCCGCGCCAAAAGGCGCCAGCACGCAAGGCAGCCCGGCGCGTAAGGCATCAGCACAGGTGCCCATGCCGCTGTGATGTACCGCCGCAGCCACACGCGGAAACAGCCAATCAAAAGGCACATCCCGGATGCCAAGCGCGCGTCCGGGGGCTTCGCGCTTCAAAATGGATGCATCCATTCCCCCCGGCCCGGTTAAAAAGACACCCCGCTGACCGGTCATGGCGAGCACCCGCAGCGCAGCGCGTGTCAGGCGGGCCGTATCGCGCGCCATCACCGAGCCAAACCCAAAATAAACCGGCGGTTCGCCCGCCGCCAGAAAGTCTGCCAGTTCCGGTGCGGGCTGCCACCCCGCTGGGTGAGGCAGGAACCAGTATCCGGTCTGATGAACGTGCGCGCCCCAATCTGACGGGCGCGGCAGCACCGCCTGGCTAAAACCGAACAGGATCGGCGGCGCGCCGTCCTGTTCAAAAGGGGCTGTCTGCAGCGGGGGCAGGTACGGCCGCCTGCTGCGCAGCCAGTTGTAGGTCAGTGCCTGAGCCTTGAAGAAAACCCTGGTGAATTGAAGGTGGGTCTCGATGTTATACCGCTCCGGCCCATGCAGCGGTGGGAATAATGGGTTTGGAAAGCTGTGGGTGGGTGCAAATACAGCGAAAACCAGCGCGGACACATCGGGAATGTCCAGTACCTGTGCGGCATGATGCCCCAGAAAGGATGTCACCAGCGAATGGATCACTGCGTCACAACCGCGGCAGGCGATCAGGATCTCCCCGGCCAGTTTACCGGCGACGGGCGCCATGGAAGCCACAAGCGCGCGGGCGGTGCGCACGGATTCCAGCCAGTAACCGGGGCGTTTAAAGGCGCGTTTGAGAAACTGAGCCGGGTCACCGGGTAATTCATAAAATTCCAGCCCGTACTGCTCAACAAACCCGCGGAACATGGCCGGTGCAGCCAGACGCACGGAGTGCCCGGCTGCCTGCAACCCCAGGCTCAGCGCAATGTACGGCTGCACGTCTCCACGCGAGCCGTAGGCGAGGATGGCAAACTTCACGGGGTTCCCGTCTCTCCCGGGTTTTCGCTGCCGTCCTCATCGCCGGTGGGGTTGCCATTGCGCGGGGTGTAATAGCGTTTCTGCCATGCCGCCAGGCCGTCCAACCCGGGGAACAGCACGCGCTCATTGATGTTTGCCTGATCGAGCTTGTCACGCACTTCCCATTTGAGCGCGGCGGGGATGATCAGGCGGCGCACGGCGTCCGGATGATCCAGCAGCCAGTCATGCGGGGCATGTTTTGCATCGGGAAGCACCGAAAAAACCGCGTACTGGTTGACGATGCGATCATCGAGCGCAGGCGGTTCAAAAAACAACAGAAAATTCCCGGCGCTTGCAACGTCCTCCCCAGCGGTCTTGAAGGCGGCCAGGTCTTCAACGCGCGGGGCAAGCTGATCGAGCATATCCACCGTGAACAATTGCGCACCTTCCTCATCCAGCGCGTTTCTCAGGCTTTCCGGCAGCAGATGGTGAGCCGCATCGAAATCCACCATCCAGATCGCGCCGTCGCGGTCATAGGCGGCGGTGCTGTCGGTGGCAAAGTGCATGGCCACCAGCGGCGAGAGGCTCCAATCCAGCAGGCGGGTGGGCAACCCATGATGGCGGCCCAGGCTCAACCAGAACCAGTCCGAGTCAGAATGAGCGGCCTCGGGGTGGGCGTACTTGCGGAAGTTGCGCAGCAGGTGGGGTTCCAGGCGGGCGTAATCGCCGCCCATGCGCATCAGGGGTGTTTCCAGCCGGGCGGCTGCATCACCCATGCCGCGGTAGACAAATGGCGAACGGTGGATGCGCAAATCGGGCTGCCATGTATTTTGATACACAGCCTCAAGCAGCTCGTTCCAACTTTCCACGCGCGTTTCGATCATCACCATCCCAACCCCCATTGTACTCACGAAATTGTATCATGTGCGCCAGAGGGGAAGCAAAAAGTGTGCACGGGGAGATTTTTACGGCAGCGGTGCGGTGGGGGGAAAAATTTTATAAAAACAACGGGGCGGGCAGGGGTGGTTGCGGGTGATCCTCAATCAGTGCCTGGATCTGCTCCTCATCGGGAGCAAAACCCAGCCCGTAGATCAATTCCCCGTTGAGAATGGCCATGAATTGCCGTGAACTGAGCAACTCGGCGCCCTCGCGGTTCAACAGCAGGCGGCTCACATCCCGATCCTGCACCGGGAAGACCACCGGTGAGAGGAAGCGCCGCATACGCAGGTCGATCTCACCGTACAGCGGGTCCTGAAACACCAGCGCCATGTGCACCCCGGCGCGTTGCCCGCCCGAAAGCGCCGCGCGTGTGTAGCGCCACAGGTCGTCGCGGTCAAAATAAGTGGCCATGTCGCGCGAGATGGCTTCGTATCCATCCACCACCACCAGCAGGCGCGGACCAACGTCAGGATGCATGCCTTCCCACTCGGTCACCCCGTTGCGTTCCAGCTCGCGCCCGCGCCGGGCAACCTCCATGCTGATGCGCTGCATGTGCACCACCAGGTCGCCGGGCGAGGTTTGCGGGATGAGCGCCAGGCGTGCGTTGGGGTGCTGGCGAAAGACATCAAACGGCTGGCCGTCGCGGTCGTAGATCACCACGCTCCAACCGTCCGCCAGGGCGGTGGCGATCAGCGTGCGCAGCCCGAAGCGCGTCTTGCCGCTGCCGGGTGAACCCGCCAGCATGAGGTGTGGGTCGGTGTCAAAATTAACGCTCACCAGCCCGGCGTGGCTCATGCCGATGGGCAGCGCGCCGCCGCGCCAGTCCTCCTCAATGGTGCGCCAGTTGGCTGCGGCTGGAATTTCTGTCCGCGGACCTGCCACGGGGTTGACCATGGTGGGACCTCCGGTGGGCGGAACGGGCATGGTGGCAGCGGTTGAGGTGTCGGGGGCAATGGGTTGATTGGCAAAGGTGGTCTCCACCACATGGAATGGAAAGAACGGGCGTTGCGGGTCAACCTCAACCCGCCTGCCGCGGTTCCACACCACATAGGGTTGGGCCGGGCGGTCGGGGTTGTTGCGCCGGTACAACTCGGCGCGGGTGAATTGCCAGAACGCCCAGCTTCCCACCCCCAGGAAGGCAATGATCAGCAGCACAATGGCCCAGCCCATCACACGATTGAGGATCTCCTGGCGTTGAAATTCAATGCGTTGTTGTTCAGCCTGTTGCTGCAGGAAGATGGCGGTTCCCTGCAACGCCATTCCGGTCTGGGCGGCGCCCACCGCTGCCTGGGTGCCGACTGCGGCAGCCGTGCCGGTGCTCATGGCGGCCTGCGCCTGGGCGGTCAGTTCCAACGCCTGAATGGTTTGCGTTGCGCCCACCTGCTGGGCGATGCTGGTGGCTTCAATGATTGCGCCGGTGTCGGCGGTGGCGACGGCCGCCTGGGTGGCTGCCAGAATTTCAATGCCGGGGGTGAAATTGACCGGCTGGTTGGTGATGCAGCCGGTCAGGCTGAGCAGCGCCAGCAAAGCAAAAACAAATAAACGCGGTTTCATGCGGTTTCCTCAGGAATAACAGTAATAATATTTATCTTAATAATAATTGATTAAAGTGGAAAGGGCAAACGTGGGATGTATCGTGTTGGATTATGGTTTGGGCGCACGCTGTGCGCCCTGACAGAAGAGAATTGTTGGGGCGGACGGCGTCCGCCCGAATCGATCTGCGGAACCGTCAACGAATGAGGAACGAATGAACGAAAGGCAAACTGCCGCCGAGGAGGGGGCTCCTGGCAGTAAAGCCGTGGGTTTGAGCGCGCGCGGTGAACCCAAAAACACCCCCTCCTGCCTCCCCCGAATGCTTCGCATTCAGGGAAGGTAAAACAAGCGCACACGCTGCGCCCCGACAGAAAATCAAAACAGGAGCAGACCGAGGCGAGGAACGTGAAACGGCTCCATATTCTGACACGGGGGGAAGAAGAACAAAGGGGTCCTGACAATTCAGGACCCCGGCCAAAAACCTGTTACCCGTTTGCGCGATTGAACTTGGCGCGTATCAAGGCATTGCGTTTATCGCGGATGGATGTCCCGTCGCCCCTGTACGGTTTCACCTTGTCGCAGGCATCGTACTCGCTGCAGGTTGAACAAAAATCAATGCCTTTTGCCAGCGCGCAGGAACGGATGCTGCAAACGGCGCAATCGGTGGCGATCAGCTTCACGTCGGGGTATCTGCACCCCAGACAGACAAAGTCGATTGCATCCATTTTTCCATCGCCAAACTCTTCGTTCATTTTTACCAGCAGGGTTTCATCACCGCCAAGGGTTCCAATAAAAGAAGGACATTCATGGCAATTGATGCCACAATGGGCGAGCATGATTAACTCCTTTGGGGTTGATCGAATGGTTTATGAGGATAGACTGAGGGTCGCTATCTTTGTGGACAGTCATGAATTGCATGCCTGGGTATCACATTATCCCCTCCATCCGGCGCAGTACCCTTCCTTTTTGATTACGGACCGCGTCTGCCCGTGTATTACTGTAGATCAGGATGGATGGGCTGTCAATGAGGAAAAATGGGGAAAGTGATTCAATCGCCAGGAAAAAGGCCAAACAGATCATTTCTTCAGGCTTAAAATAATCACACTGGATGCTATAATCATTTCACTTCAATTTTCTTAACAAGATGATACAACTGTTCCATAGGGGGCGACGAGTTGTTAACCGGTATGTATCTTCCCCACATTGATCCGTCATTTAATTACCCCATGGAGAATGGAATACCTGCTGGTATCCTGTTTGGGTTTTCACACTATCACCCGAATATTTATTTCCTTGGAAAGTCATAAAGGAGACAACCATTGCCCAGGAATCCCGATCCGGAAAATAAGGTATTTTTGCGTTTGAAGGAACTGTGTGACGGAGAAGAACTGCTCGGTTACACCAACGGGACGGTTCTTACTCATGGATCCAGGTACAGTAAAGAGAAAATAAGGGTTGGATTAACCTCCAGATACTTAATACTGGACGTCGATGGTGAAAACGGTAATGCAAGCACCATAAAATTGGCTGTGGAGAAAATTGTCCGGTTGAATTATGGGGGAGGAGCCATTACCTCCATGCAAACCGGATTGCACATTCATTTTTTGCATGACGTTCTGACGATTAAGATCACCGGTGCATGGGATAAACCAACCAGGCAACTGGTAACCTGTTTCAAAGCTTTGCCAAAGCTGGATTTGCCAACCTCCACGCTGAACATTTCAGAGATCAGGTTTCTGTATGACCTTGGAATGATTACAGCACCTCTATCCCAGATGAAGATACGCATGGAGGAAGGTTTCCTCCAGCAAATGGATTCAGACACCGAACTGTTAATGAACAGGATCACTTCTCATAAAACCAGTCTGCGGTTGGCTGCATGGTTCTGGATATTGTTATTGGTTTTGAATATTCTGGGGGCATTATCCGCCGGGACAGGAATAAATGTCGTTTCTTTGATTCTGTACGGGGCAATTGCGTGGATGTTATGGGAAACTCAAACAAACATAGTCCCAACAGTTATTCTGATGACAGTGCTATATTCCGGCATTAGCTTTATTGGGATGTTAAACATGGGAACAAGCATGATCGGAAGTATCGAAATAATTTCGTTTCTGGTTGCAAACCTTATCCTGCTGGTTGGCAAAAGCACCAGAACAAAAAACATTCTCGCTTCAACCATTTTTGGCTTGGGTTATTTAACCCCCGCTTTTGTGTACTTACTGATTCTTCTGTCCAATCGGTTTTAGCTTTTTCCATGCAGGGCAGTTAATTCGGGTCCAATGATGATGCCATCACCGGCAGGTTTAATACCAGCGATTCCAACTGCAACTGCAAATTGATCTTGTCCAGGCGCGCGATGGCGCGTTCCATATCCCCCACCTGGCGGCGCGCTTCACTCAGGCTGACGTGTTCAGCCACCATGCGCACGGCTTCTTCCACATCCACATTGGTCAGCGGCAGCCCATCCTTGCCCCCTGCACAGGCCAGCATCACGTCGCGCCAGAAGCTGCTCCAGGTCAGCAGCAACTGTTTCAGGCTTTCACGCACGGCCGCGCGGTCTTTGCCGCGCGCCTCGCTCTCGGCATAGGAAATGCGTTCACGCCGGTTGTTGCTCATCAGATTCATGAGGTCATCAATGGCGGTGTGGCGTTGTGCCAGCCGGTCGGGGTCATCCTTGAGCGACAGCGCCAGACCGGGCCGCCCGCCAGAGATGTGCGCCAGCAGGTGCGCATCCGGCTGGGAAAGCCCGCCAGCCTGCAGGTGTTCCTGCAAAATATGCGGGGGCAGCGGGCGCAGCAGCAGCACCTCGCAACGCGAGGCAATGGTGGGCAGCAGGTTCTCAGGCGATGAAGCCGTCAGCAGCAGGATCACACGCGGCGGGGCTTCCTCCAGCGTTTTAAGCAGCGCGTTTTCGGCGCTTTCTGATGCTGCGTCAAAGTTCAGCAGCAGGCCAACGCGGTATTTCGCTTCATACGGGGTCAGCGCCATGCTGCGCTGCAGCTCCAGCACGGCGTCCATCGGGATCATGGTGCGCTCGGGGGGCACGTCCAGCACGGTCAGGTCGGGGTGCTGCATGGCGCTGATCAGGCGGCACGAGCGGCACTCGCCGCAATACAACCCCTGTTCGGGCGGCTGCTGACAATTGATCGCCATGGCAAAGCGCAGCGCCAGCGCAGAACGCCCCACCCCCTGCGGCCCGCAAAACAGATAGGCATGCCGTGCCTGCCCGTCGCGCAGGTGGCGCTGCAGCAGGTTGGCTGCCCAGTCATGGCCGATCAGGTTCCAGTTGTTCATATCTGTCCCAGGGTGTTCTGCACATTCCAGATCAGGTAAAAGATGAAGATGGCGATGTTGATCCATTTTACCATCCTCAATCCGCGTGCACCCGGTGCAATGGGATTGTTTTCCAGTTGCGCTTCGGCGTACAGCGCGGGCGATAAAGCCAGTGCGTACAGCGGCACAAACGCGGGCAGCCAGTAATGCGTCACCTTGACTGCCACGAACCCGATCAGGTATACCGCGTTGAGCGCGAACCATAACAGCACAGCCGTGCTGGTCGCCCGGCGCGGGCCCCTGACTGCGCCCCACACCCCGCACGCCAGCAGGAAGACCAGCAATACCGCCGGACCAAATGCGCGCGTGAGGAAGGGCAGCCATGCGCCCAGCCCAACGCGGTAGATGCCGTCCGGGTCGTAGGCATACCCCTGATCCAGCTCGCCGGTCTTCTCGGTCATGATCGCCCAGGCGCGCTCGCGGGCGGCTGAATGGAACAGGAACGGATTGCTGACCACAAACACAAACAATAG
>DAOUGC010000249.1:0-6456 GCA_034429695.1 Levilinea sp. | reverse complement strand
AGCAGGTTGAGCGCAGAAACGCTGCGCCCGTTGAACAGCCCGGCGATCAACACCGTGCCGCCCAGGTCCACCGCACCGTGCCCGATGCCGCTCAACAGCGCCAACGCCAGGGTCAACCACAGGTGGTTGCTGAGCGTCACGCCCAGCGTGCCCAGCGCCAGCAACACCATGCCACCCAGAAAGACGCTGCGCATGCCCACCCGGTCCCCCACGGGACCAACAAAGACCTGCGCCGCCAGCGCCCCAAGGAACATGGCGGTGAAAACCGCACCGATGGCCGCCAATGTGCTGCCAGCCTGATCAGCGAGTTGGGGCAGCACCGGCCCGATGGCGGCGGTCATCAGCCCGAGCGCAAAGAACACCAGACAGGTTGAGGCGAGAACGCCTGTATTTTTCATGGTCACTCCCTCAGTAAAACGTGCAAATAAACGCATTTTCAAGTATAATAACGCATAATCGCTGAAAGTCAAGGGGTGAAGAGTAATTTTTTCTGGTGGGTCGGGATAATTTAACACGAATGGCGCGAAATGACGAAAGACACGAAGTAAAGAAAAGCACCACCTCCGATGGAAAGCGTGGGATGGGTTCGCTCCGGCCCAACGATCAGAACATCGTTGGGGTTCCATTCGCAAAAAACGCGAATGGAGGAGGAGAAGGCGTTTTTTCCCTCTCCACATGGCAAAGGAAGGTAGGGTGGGCTGATGTTCTTCTCAGCCCACCGTCTTTTCCCACCGCCCAGGCGCAAAGACCGCTAGCACCAGTCTTGAATCCAAATCCGTTGTAAGAACACCCCCTCCTCCCCCATCGAAAAGGACATCGATGGAGTTCCATCCGCAAAGAACGCGAATGGAGGAGGAAAAGGCGTGGATCGCCATCCGTTCATTCGTTCCCCATTCGTTGACGGTTCCCACAACCCTTTCCCGGGCGGACCGAGTCCGCCCGTACATCCATCCATTATCGCAACTCAATGGGATTTTATTATCACCGGTGGCGGGCGCGGCTATGAACGCCACGACGAATTAACGGGCATTTTTTCGCCGCGCCCCTACAATTGACGTAACCGTAGGGGACGGGCGGGAGGAAAGACAGGGATCAACCCTGGCAGGCATAGCCCGTCCCGCTTTCACCCCCTCCCACCCCGAACCCGACCCAATGAATCCGTATAGTAAATCTATTGACAAACCCCACACTACTTTGTAGACTATTGACAAGGGGGTTCACCACATCAACAGCAATATCCCTCCGATTCATCGATTCCCCACGGGATAGATGAACGATACGGCATGGAAAGCAATTTCCATCGCCCGCCAGTGCGCAAAGGAGGACGTTGTGAATGGGCATTCATCCATTCACCAACGTCTGACTCTGCGCTTTTTTTATTTCTGGCATCAGGAGGTGAAACATCTACCATGTACCCATTCGAATTGATCACCCGTCCAAACCAATCCCAGATGTAAGGAGACAGGCTTATGTGGTTTATCCGTATTAATATGACCGACCAGAGTGTTTCCATTGGTCAACCCCCTGAGGAATATCAATCCTTTGCCGGTCGCGCCATGACCTCAAACGTCGTGGCTGCCGAGGTCCCCCCCTTGTGCCACCCGCTTGGCCCCAACAACAAACTGGTTTTTGCCCCCGGCATCGTCACCGGCACATCTGCGCCCACTTCAGCGCGGCTTTCGGTGGGGGCAAAATCACCGCTCACCGGCGGCATCAAGGAATCCAACGCAGGCTCATCCTGGGCGTCCGACATCGCCGTGATGCAAATTGCGGCGATCGTGGTGGAAGGCCAGCCAGCCTACAAGGACAAATACTGGGGCATGCACATCACCCATCGCGACGGTCAGCCCCACGTGGAATTTTTTGATGCCACAGAATACACCGGCCAGCCCCTGCCGGCGGTCTTCCCGCTCATCTATCAGCGCTTCGGCGAGAAGGTCTCGATTGCCGGCATCGGCATGGCAGGCGAGCACGGCTACGGCAACTCGGGTGTGGTGTTCAACGACATGAAAAAACGCGCCAGCCGTTACGCTGGTCGCGGCGGCCTGGGCTCGGTGATGGGCAGCAAGCGGCTGAAATTCATCATCGTTGACCGCGCCGGCGCGCCAGGTGTGGAAATTGCCAACAAGGAATTGTTCGACGCTGGCCGCCGCAAAATGATCAGCGCACTCACATCGCACGCCATCACCAAACCCAAGGGCGGCCTCAACTCATACGGCACGGCCATCCTGGTCAACATCCTCAACGAAGCCGGTGGTCTGCCAACCAAGAACTTCTCAACGGGCCGCTTTGAGGGCGCGCCCAAGATCGCCGGTGAAGCCATCTTCGAGGGCAACAAGGAACGCACCGGCGCGGAGCATTACAACCATGCCTGCAGCCCGGGGTGCATCATCCAGTGCTCCAACACATGGCACAACGAACAGGGCGGCGAGGTCACTTCGTGCATCGAGTACGAATCAGCCTGGGCGTTGGGTGCTGACTGCGGCATTGACAACCTGGATGATGTTGCCATGCTCAACGAACTGTGCAACAACTACGGCCTCGACACCATTGAGACCGGCGTCACCATCGCAGTCGCCATGGAAGGCGGCGTGATCCCCTTTGGCGACAGCAAGGGCGCCATCAACCTGGTGCACGAGATGGGCAAAGGCACCCCGCTGGGCCGCATCCTGGGCAGCGGCGCCGCCACAACCGGCCGTGTATACGGTGTGACGCGCGTCCCCACGGTGAAGGGTCAAGCCATGCCCGCCTATGAACCGCGCGCGGTCAAGGGCATTGGCATTACCTATGCCACCAGCACCATGGGCGCCGACCATACCGCCGGGTACACCATCGCGCCGGAAATTTTGGGCGTGATGGGCAAGCAGGACCCGCTCTCCCCCGAGGGCAAGGCCGCCCTCAGCCGTGCCTTCCAGGCCACCACGGCTTTCATCGATTCGACCGGGCACTGCCTGTTTATTGCCTTTGCCATCCTTGACATCGCCGAAGGGTACCAGGGCATGATTGACGAATGCAACGGCGTGCTCGGGACAAACTGGAGCGCCGATGATGTGCTGGCTTACGGCGCAGCGGTGTTGAAGGTGGAACGCGCCTTCAACGAGGCAGCCGGCATCAGCGCAGCAGCCGACCGCGTGCCCGAGTTCATGCGCACCCAGCCGCTACCGCCGCACAATCAGGTCTTCGACGTGCCTGACTCTGTGCTGGATTCGGTCTACGGCGAACTGTAATTCACCTGAAACGCAGGCTGCCCGGTGATCGCGGCAGCCTGCGTTACCAACATTGCACCTGCCCTCCATGAAAATTTCTGTCAAACTGTTCGCCAATCTTTCCCCTTATGCCCGGGTGACCGGCCTGCCCGGCACTCCCTTCACTGTGGAATTACCGCAAGGCGCCTGCCTGCAGGACCTGGTGGATGTGCTTGGTATTCCAACGGAAACGGTTAAAATCACATTCATCAACGGCATCATCCACTCGCTCGACCAGCATCTGGCGGATGGCGATGAAGTTGGCATTTTCCCGCCCATTGGAGGTGGTTCGTTGGCTGATATGCTTCAGATTGACGTTTGGTTGTACGGCAATTTATCCCGCTATGGCGGCGAGGCGGATCAGAAAAGCCACGCCCACCTGATGGTGAGTCTGCCCGCCGGTTCCAGCATGGCTGACCTGCTGGCTGCGATCAACATGCCCACCGCTGAACGCGGCATCACCTTTATCAATGGCGACCTGTCTGCCATGCCGGGCCTGCAACCCGACCTGCCCCACAGACTTGTCGATGGTGACCGGGTGGCATTCTTCCACCTGACCAGCATGTGGCCCTTCCAGTACCGTCACGGCGTGGCGATGATCGATGAAATGTCCAGCGCCATGCAGACCAGCCCCGACCAGGGTATTCACCATACCTATGCCGGGCCGTCAGACGAAGTGCAGTAAATTCTGCCGTGCTGATCTGCCCGTATTGTGGTATAATTCACCCATCTTAATTAACAGGTATGCGTTTACCAGGGTCGCCATCTTGTTATAGTGATGGCGCCCTTTTCTTTTGTCCCGCCTCTCACCTTCCAATGCGAAGGTCAGAAAAGAGAACGCCATGCCAGCAACCCCTGCCAGGTGGATGGGATTACCAGGGGACTGCATCGCAAAGGAAGCATTGTGAGTTTCGAAGCATTTTCATTCCACCCGCAAATCACGGCGGGCATCTCAGCGGCCGGGTACACCCAGCCGACCCCCATTCAAACCAAGACCATTCAGCCCATTTTGGAACAGCGCGACGTGCTGGGCCTGGCGCAAACCGGCACCGGCAAGACGGCGGCATTTGTGCTGCCCATCCTGCAGCGCCTGATGGCTGCCGGCCCCAGAAAACCACGCTGTCTGATCCTCTCGCCCACGCGCGAGCTGGCAGAACAGACCCACCAGGCCATCCGCCAGTTGGGTGCAAAGACCGACCTGCGCAGCATAACGCTGTACGGCGGGGTCAGCGCGCAGCCGCAAATCAAGGGTCTGCGCATGGGCGTCGAGATCCTGGTGGCCTGCCCTGGCCGCCTGCTGGACCTGATGGGTCAGCGCGCGGTTGAACTGAGCGGTATCGAGATCCTGGTGATCGACGAAGCCGACCAGATGTTCGATATGGGCTTCCTGCCCTCCATCAAGCGCATCATCGCCTCACTGCCGCGCGAGCGCCAGACGTTGCTGTTCTCAGCCACCATGCCAGCTGAAATCCGTTCGCTGGCAATGGACCTGCTGAAGGACCCCGTAACGATCGAGATCGGTGCATCACGCCCGGTGGAAACCGTGCGCCAGGTGCTGCTGCCCGTGGAGCAGGAACAGAAGTACGAGACGCTGCTCAAACTGCTGGGCGAAACCAGCGGCGGTCAGGTGCTGGTCTTCACCCGCACCAAACACCGTGCCAAAAAGCTGGCCATGCAGCTATCACGCTCAGGGCACTCGGCCACCTGCCTGCAGGGCAACCTCAGCCAGACCCAACGCCAGAAAGCCATGGATTCCTTCCGCTACGGCAAGGTGTCCATCATGGTCGCCACCGATATCGCCGCACGCGGCATTGACGTCAGCCGGGTATCGCACGTGATCAACTTTGACGTGCCCGACACCGCCGACGCCTACACCCACCGTGTGGGCCGCACCGGACGCATGGAGCGCCTGGGCACGGCTTACACCCTTGCCACCCGCGACGACTCGCAGATGGTGCGCGCCATTGAACGCCTGCTGGGCCGCGCCCTGGAGCGCGACGCTGCTTATGACACACGCGTGTTCTTCACCCCCACCCGCTTTGACGAGCCGGAACCGCGCGCTGCGCGCAAGCCTGCGCCGGCTGCCGCCAAAGCCCCCAACGCCTTCGCACACTTCCGCTCAAGAAGGTAGGGACAGCATCTTCAGTTGACCTAAAATCAAACAACCAACCGCCCCGGGTGATTCACCTGGGGCGGTTTGATTTTTCGATGAAACTGTTCATGATGGTGGTGTTTGAGGGTTTTGCCGGGCCATCACCCGAATTCCACAAACCAGGTGGCAGGCATGGATCAACCTGCCGGTTCCTCCGCGGTCTTTTCCGGCAGGTTTTTGACTCCGCCAGATACGATGATCACGAACACTGCCAGTACCAGCAGGCAACCTGCCACGGCGTAAACCACCACGGGGGGCAGCAATTTCAGTGTGCCGCCTATCAAGCTGCCGCTCAGGTTAAAGAAAAAGTGTGCCAGAACCGTGATGATCAGGCTGCCGCCTGTGTTGTTGTATAACCATGTGAAATACACTGCCAGTGTAACCACCAGCACCAGGTAAACTGCGAATGGGATGCCATGTTGTAACGAACCGGGCATCAGGAACAGCGGAATATGCCAGCAACACCAGAAAACTCCCAGAATGAGACTTGAGACAAGGGGATTGAATTTGGATTGCAGCCGCGGCAGGGCAAATCCCCGCCAACCAGCTTCCTCTGATAGCGGACCCGATAACAATGTGAATACAACCTGCCCCAGAACAGCAAATGCCGTCACACCAGGCGCCAGCTCCGCAACCGGTTTGACAAGCAGCCAGTGAATGAGACCAAATGCCAGCGATCCCACAAAGGGGAACGCGGCTGCAAAATACCAGAACCAGCCCACCTTCCAACGTGTGAAACCTGAAAGCAACCGCCGGACTTCCCCCGATCCGCCAACAATCCAGGCGATGATCACCGCGCTGATCGTGGGGCTAAGGACGTAGAGCAACCAGCCAATTGACCAGTTGGACCGGGGACTTTCCGGTTGCATATGCATGAGGATGAAAGCTGAGCCATATGCAATCAGATACGCAAGGAAGAAGAACGAGATCAAAGGATGTTTTCGGAGCCATGTCATCACAATAGTCTCCCATTGATGCACCAAATGATTTGAATCCAAATCCGTTGTCAGAGCACCCCCTCCGGTGTAAGCGCAGCGGCAGCACCTCCCCCATCGAAAA
>DAOUGC010000248.1:0-2465 GCA_034429695.1 Levilinea sp. | reverse complement strand
GACTTTAAAGAGGGTCAACACCTTGCGCGACAGTTTTAATGGATATACACTTTGTCTAGTCTGTCATCATTTTGCTTGTGTGGATGGAAGGATGAACTCTCTCTTGATTGAAAACCCTGATTATGAATGGGAAGAATTTGGCAGGAATGACCCGTATTACGGCGTGCTCAGCTTTGATGTGTATCGGTCTGCCAACCTTACCCCTGAAGTGTTGCAAAAGTTTTTTGCAACCGGAGAACGCGATATCACCCACATCATTCAGACCATCCATGCGCATCTCGATACGCACTTCACCCCTGCTGCCGCACTGGATTTCGGCTGCGGCGTTGGCCGTCTCAGCCTCCCGCTGGCAAAGCGCTCCACCCGCCTGGTTGGAGTGGATATTTCTCCCGCCATGCTGGTTGAGGCCCGCAAAAATTGCGAAAGATATGGGGTGGATAATGCCACATTCGTTCTTTCAGATGATGAACTCAGCCAGGTGACCGGCTCTTTTGACCTGATCGTCTCCAGCATCGTTTTCCAACACATTCCCGCAGAAAGAGGCATGAAAATCCTGGAACAATTGCTTGCCCATCTCCAGGAAGGTGGCTATATGGCGGTACAGTTAATAACCGGAGGTTCCACCCGAAGGACTGTCAGATGGGCGCTGTGGCTTCGCCGTCATGTACCCGGTGCAAAAGCCATCCTCAACCTGCTGCGAGGCCGAAAAGCCGGCGCACCCGCCATGCAAATGAACCCTTATGACCTTAACCGGGTATTCTCCTTGTTGGAAAAAAATGGAGCCAGCCAGGTTTTCGCCCGGCTTGGCATCATGGGTGAATACCCCAGTGTCTTCCTGTTTTGCCGTAAAGACCATCAGGCACAGGAATAAAAAACCGGCGCTGCCAAAGCGCGCCGGGAGTATGGTAAATAATAAGAGCCACAGAAGGGAATTGAACCCTTGACCGGACGATTACGAATCGTCTGCTCTGCCAACTGAGCTACTGTGGCGATGGACAAATTATACCAGCGATGAAAATAAACCGACAAGGGTAACAGCCGATGACTCTCAATATCGCCATGATTTCCTACCACACCTGCCCCCTGGCCATTCTGGGCGGCAAGGATACCGGCGGCATGAACGTGTATGTGCGTGAATTGGCCACCACTATGGGAACACTGGGTGTGCATGTCGATGTCTTCACCCGCTCTCAGGATGAGCACGTGCCGCACGTGCTGCACGATCTGGGCTTCTGCAACCGTGTGGTGCATGTACCCGCAGGACCGGAAGTTCCCCTGCCAAAACAGGAACTGGTTGATTACATTCCCACTTTTACAGAGGGGATCCGAAGATTCGCTGCCGAGAAAAACATCCAATATGACCTGGTCCATAGTCACTACTGGATGTCCGGCGTGGCAGGCATGCAACTGGCAAAAGACTGGCAGGTCCCGATGGTGCAGATGTTTCACACCCTCGGATTAATGAAGAACCGCATTGCCCGCAGCCCACATGAAATGGAAGGGAACTACCGCATTGATGGTGAAAAGGAAGTCCTGCGCGCCGCTGACCGCGTGGTGGTGGCCACCCCGGCGGAACAATCACAACTGGAGTTTCTGTACGACAGCCAGGTGGACAAGCTGGTGACCATCCCCCCCGGTGTGGATACGCAGCACTTCTTTCCCATCCCATGCGACGAAGCTGTGGAAGTGATCGGTACTCCATGTGAAGACCGCATGATCCTGTTCGTCGGGCGCATTGAGCCGCTCAAAGGAATAGACACGCTGATCAGGGCTTTGGCTTATATCAAGGAAAACAACCTGTTGAAGGACCATCCGCATTACCTGACCGTGATCGGTGGAGATCCTGATCTATCCACCCAGTCCGAAGACTCTGAAATGGCACGCCTGCAGAGCTTGTGCCGGCAAATGGGACTGGACGACATGGTGGTCTTCCTGGGTAAACGCAGTCAAACCATGTTGCCATATTATTATTCTGCGGCTGAGATGTTGGTAATGCCGTCCCACTACGAATCATTTGGCATGGTGGCGCTGGAAGCCATGGCCTGTGGAACCCCCGTAATCGCTTCGGCTGTGGGTGGACTGGCTTTCCTGGTGCAGGACGGTGTCACCGGTTACGTGGTCCCCGATGACGACCACATTGCCATGGCAGGATGCATCACCCGCCTGATTGCAGAGCCAGGTTTGCGTGATCAACTGGGCAAACAGGCACATGCCTACGCACAGGACTATAGCTGGAATAACATCTCAAAAAGAGTGTTGGACGTATACCTCGACGCGATTGATGCACATCAGAACAACGGTTAATTCTGGCGTTTGCCCCTTCGAACGATTTCGCGCCCGTAACGCGCCCTGAGTGCATCCACTGCCTCCAACAGACGGCGTTCTTTTTCATTGGGTGTATCCCACAAACTGAGCTGGCGTACACCCGTCACCAGTCCACTTGCGCCCACCCCCAGCAAACGAAC
>DAOUGC010000247.1:0-7312 GCA_034429695.1 Levilinea sp. | reverse complement strand
GGCGGTTCGCTTTTGATGTGTGCTGCATCACCGGAAGGTTTTTCTCCGGGAACAAAAATTGAACTCCATACTTCACATATCCTCATCCATGATGAAAATCTGTGAGGGCGAACCCTCTTACACCCATGCCGCAAGGCTGTTATGATTACCCCCAGCCATGCAACCCACCGTCGCTTACCTCATCCTAAGCCACCACCTGCCGGGTCTGGCGGCGCGCCTGGTGGGCGCGTTGCAACACCCGCGGGCGGCATTTTTCCTTCACATTGATGCAAAAACATCCCTGAAACCCTATCTGGATGCACTACCCGTGCCGCTGCCGGACAATGTGTTCTTCATCGATCAACGCACCGCCGGGCACTGGGGCACGTTCAGCCTGGTGCAGGCCAGCCTGAACGCACTGGGGGCGGCGCTTGGGCGTTTCCCGCAGGTGGGCCACCTGGCGCTGCTCAGCGGTCAGTCCTACCCGCTCGTCAGCGCAGGGGTAGTGGTGGAGCGGCTGCAGGCGCAGAGCGGGCGCTCGTTTGTGCAGGCTGAGCCGATGGACGGGACGCACGAGTATTACCGCCGCTTCCGCCGTCATTTCTTCTGGGGCAAACATTACATTCCCGTGCCGCCGCCGTTCCCGTACAATTTCCCCTTCAGCGCGCAACTCAACCGGCTGTGCGCCGGGCGCCTCAGGCAGCGCGCCTTCCCCGGCGTCGGAAAGCCGTGGTTTGGTTCGCAATGGTGGTGCATGTGCAACGCCGACGCCCGCCATGTGCTCGATTTCTGCCATGCCAACCCGCACTGGCTGCGCTTTTTCCGCACCACCTCCATCCCCGACGAGACCTTTTTCCAATCAACGCTGTGGGGCACACGCCCTGCGGATCAAACCGCGAATCTGCTGGATGAGAACCTGCACTTCATCAACTGGGAGCGCACCGTCAACCGCGGCCGCAGCCCGGCAACGCTCACCTGCGCCGACCTGCCCGCCATGCGCGCCAGCGGGGCGTTGTTTGCGCGCAAGTTCGACCCCGGCGTTGACGCGCGTGTGCTGGATGAGCTGGACGCCGCGCGTTCCTAACGCGGCGCGTTCATAACGCGGCACAATGGATTGCGCCGCAATCCATTGCGGCGCAAATCAATGGATAAGCGCCGGACAACTTTGACAATCACATAACACCTGACCCAGAGCGGATCAGGTGTTTTTTGTTTGAGTCTGGGATGAAATGCCCGGGCTTCCTTCTCACTCTGCCCGGGTTTGGGATGCTTCGCGCAGGCGCTGCATGTCGCGCATGGGCGGCTCGCCAAACAGGCTTTTGTATTCGCGGCTGAAATGCGCCGCATCGTGAAAGCCCAGGCGGTAGGCGGTGCTGGCCGCGTCGAGGTTCTCGCGCAGCATCATGCGGCGGGCTTCCTGCAGGCGCAACTGTTTCTGATATTGCATGGGGCTCATGGCGGTGGCCGTCTTGAAGTGATGATGCAGCCCCGATACACTCATCCCCACCTCGCGCGCCAGATCTTCGATGCCCAGCGGTTGTTCGAGATTCTCCCTGATGCGCTCGATCACGCGGCTGATCACCGGTGAAAAACCGTTCTGGCTGGCCATGTGGCGCAACCGCGAACCCTGGCTGCCCATCAACAGGCGGTGGATGATCTCGCGCTTGACCAGCGGCAGGAATACACCAGCCTGTTCGGGCGCTTCCACCAGCCGTACCAGGCGCAGCACCGCGTCCTGCAGGTCAACATCCAGCGGGCTGACGTCCATGGCGATCACGCCTGAGGCGGGTTGCGGCGGCGGGGCAGCCTTGCCTGCTTCCAGCATCAGCTCGTTCACCAGCGCAGGGTCAAGCTCCAGCCTGAAGCTCAGATAGGGAACCTCAGGCGATGCCTCCAGCACATAACTGATGCGCGGCAATTCCAGCGTGGCGATTAAATAATGGTCGGGGTCGTACGGGTAGCGGTGGTCGCCCAGCAGCACCATCTTGCTGCCCTGGGCGATCAGGCACAGGGAGGGTTTGAGCACGCTGTGCAGTTTTTGCAACGGCACACTGGCCCGCGCCAGAAAGACGCCCTCCAGCGGTTGGATCACCCCATCGGCGGGCAGGGCGGCCCCAATACGCTCAGCCAGCTCTGCGCGGTTTGCCATCAAGCGCTGCGCATCCCGGTCGGCAACCTGCCAGTTCATAGTATCCATATCCTCATTATCTCCGTCTGTCCATGCGAGTCAATCCGCTTTGCAGAATTATACAATCAATCTCCACAATCATCCTATCGTGTGTCAGGCAGGCATGGATATAATGATTTCGGGTAAACATGGTCACCCGGAGACACAAACCGACCGGGGGAATAACAAGGAGAGAAAATGAACGCCACTCCATCTGTCCTGTTGAATAACGGGGTGGGTATGCCCATTCTGGGTTACGGTGTTTTTCAGATCACCGATCCTGCCGAATGTGAACAGAGCGTCGTGGACGCCATACAAACCGGTTACCGTCTGATAGATACAGCGGCATCTTATGGTAATGAAGAAGCGGTGGGAAAAGCCATTGCCCGCAGTCAGGTGGCCAGGCAGGATCTGTTCATCACCACAAAGTTATGGATACAGGATGCCAGTTATGACGGCGCCCTCAAGGCGTTTGATCGCTCCTTGCAGCGCATGCAGCTCGATTATCTCGACCTGTACCTGATCCATCAACCGTATGGTGATGTTCACGGCGCATGGCGGGCGATGGAAGAGTTGTATCAACAGGGCAGGGTGCGGGCCATCGGTGTCAGCAACTTTCATCCCGACCGCGTGATGGATATGCTCATGCATCACCCGGTTCCGCCTGCAGTGGATCAAATTGAAACCCATCCTTTCCATCAGCAAATTGAAACGCAGGCGTTTCTGCAGGAGAATCAGGTGCAAATTGAATCCTGGGGACCATTTGCTGAGGGCCGCAACGGCATATTCACAAATGAATACCTGCTTTCACTGGGCGCAAAATATGACCGCAGCGTGGCGCAGATCATCCTGCGCTGGTTGACCCAGCGCGGTGTGGTGGCTATTCCCAAATCGGTTCGAAAAGAACGCATGCAGGAAAATTTCAATGTGTTTGATTTCGAACTCAGCCAGGCAGACATGGCTGGAATGGCCGCATTGGACACTCAAAAAAGCAGCTTTTTTGATCACAGGGACCCAAACATGGTGAAAATGCTGTGTCAGGTCAAGCGCAATACCTGATGAATGCGGGGTTGGAAAAGCCGGTGCAACCACGGTGATGGAGATAAGAAACCACCTTTTCCATTCAAGTAAAAGGAGCAAGCATGGAATACGTTCGATTTGGCACAACCGGAATGCAGGTGTCACGCATCTGCCTGGGCTGCATGGGTTTTGGCGATGCCGCCAGCGGTTTCCATCAATGGGTGCTGGATGAAGCCGCCAGCCGCCCGATCATCCAGAAGGCGCTGGAACTGGGCATTAATTTCTTTGACACCGCCAACATCTACTCGGCGGGCAGCAGCGAGGAGTACCTGGGCCGCGCGCTGCGCGATTTTGCCCGCCGCGATGAGGTGGTGATCGCCACCAAGGTGTGGGGCAAAATGCGCGAGGGTCCCAACGGGGGCGGGTTGTCGCGCAAAGCCATCCTGAGCGAGATCGATCACAGCCTGCGCCGGCTGGGGGTGGATTATGTGGATCTATACCAGATCCACCGCTGGGACTACAACACACCCATCGAGGAGACCATGGAAGCGCTCAACGATGTGGTGCGCGCGGGCAAAGCCCGCTACATTGGCGCATCAGCCATGTACGCGTGGCAGTTCCAGCGTGCGCTGCACGTGGCCGAACGTCACGGCTGGACGCGCTTTGTCTCCATGCAAAACCACATGAACCTGATCTATCGCGAGGAGGAGCGCGAGATGATGCCGTTGTGCCAGGCGGAGGGCATCGGCGCCATCCCGTACAGCCCGCTGGCATCCGGCCGCCTGACGCGCGACTGGACACCCGACAGCTCACTGCGCGCCCAGACCGACACGATTGCCGTGCGCAAGTACGGCTCCACCGAGGAAGCCGACCGCGCTGTGATCACGCGCGTGGCACAGACCGCTGAAAAACTGGGTGTATCGCGCACGCAGGTGGCGCTGGCATGGCTGATGCAAAAGAAACCCGTGACCGCGCCGATCATCGGGGCCACCAAAATTTCGCATCTCGAAGAGGCGGTAGGCGCGCAGGGGGTCAGCCTGTCCGCTGAGGATATGGCATATCTGGAGGAACCCTATGTGCCGCACGCTGTGGTGGGCGCCATGTAGCATTTTTTTCTGGAAACCACGAACAGGGAACGTCCGAATGGTGGGCGTTCCCTGTTCGCTTGGGTCTTCGCCGGACAAGATATCAAACCGGCAGGATATAATGGGAGAAAATTTTTAGCCGGAGATATGGATTGAATACTGGGGAGCATAAACGCATCCAGCGTGAAAGAAAAACCATTCAAGCGATGATCGGCATTTATTGCCGCAGCAAGCATGTGGTGGGGCAGGGGTTGTGCGCTGAATGTAACGATTTATTATGCTACGCATTTGCGCGGCTGGACAAATGTCCTTTTCAAGCCGACAAGCCCACCTGCGCCAAATGCAGCATCCACTGTTACAAGCCCGACATGCGCGCAAGAGTGCGCCAGGTGATGCGCTTTTCCGGTCCGCGCATGATCATTCACCACCCGGTTCTGGCCTTTCAGCACATGCTGGATTCTGTTCTACGCGCTTCCAAACGGCAGAAAAAGCAATAAACACTGCTGTCTTTGACAATCATACTGATCACTGATGTAACAACCGGCGCAAATTATCGAGCGTGATCAGGTCAATTTCCCAAGGGCGTTCCAGAAATGGTCGAACATCAGTTATCGCAGCCTGCCAATCAAGGGTTTGGAGGCGTTGATGGACCAGCAACCGCCAGTTATCGGGGTTGGGGTGGGGTCCCTGCCAGCCGGTTTGAACCAGAGCATTTTCCAGCAATAATAGATTGGGTTGGGGCCAGGTGGGATCGCTCAAATACCACATGAGATCATACAGATCCCGCCCTTTGGCATAATTACGCTGTAAAATGGCATGCAGCTTGCCCGCAAGCATGGAAGCACGGTCGTGGTGTTGAAGGCGAAGTGGTATGTGCTTTCGGATCAGGTCGACTTCGAGAGTGGCCCCTTCGGGCGGGTTGGTATCCACCTCGATCTTGATGGATAAAACCTCGGTTGGCTGGCTTGATAATTTCAACTCGTATGGCAGATCAAAAAAACGTAGAAATGCTGAGTTCACCGTCTTGTTGTCGCTGACTTTAATCTGCAGGTTATAGCCTTCTGCGGTGAATATGGATTGGATCTGCTTTAGATAATGGCGGAAATTATATCCGGAGTCTCCCTTTTCCAGCGAGAAATCAAGGTCTTCTGAGAAACGGGCAATATTATACAGGAAGCGAAGTGCGGTTCCCCCTTGAAAAGCAAGAGGTATCATCCCACCAGCGCGCTGCAGAGCTTCCAGTATCCGTGCCTGTAAATACTCGCGTACGATGTTGCGATTGCGTAATGGATCGGTACTGGTACTCAAAATTTCCAGCAAATATTCTTTCATAATGGGTCATATCCTGTATGTTCTTCATTCATAAGCCGCTCAATCACATGGATCGCCCGCAGCAACCTGGGTGCACCGGTCAGGCTGGACAGTTGATGTAGTTGGGGCAATTTAATTTGGTCAAGTGCCTGTAACCGCATGGATCGCAGGAAACGCTCGTCATCACCACCCGGGGTTAAATACACCAGATCCAGGAGTGCTTTTTCTGGTGTTGCCACAAACGCCACTTGCTGATTGTCGAGTTTCACCCGCTGATATCCCGCAAACCATTCCACTTGAATGTGGCGATAAACAAACTCTCCCAGGGGCGTACTGTACGCGCCAGGGCGACCTGTGGTAACACTGGTGATCACCGGAACATGCTCGGGAATCATGGCATGAAAAGCGAGCGCCGACTGCAAACTGACATACGAACCGGTCTGGTACTGATTGGCGATTACAAAGGGATGGGGGCGTGTTTTCTGGTAGGGCGGTGCGAGAGTGTAGAGCCCGCGGCGTAACTGGTAAACCTTGCCAGCGGCTGTCCAGCGCGAGAGTTGTTTGCGAACATTGATTGGATCGATGTTGCCGACAAGGAGCAGCCCGGTCTCGAAGGTGGGAAGGTCGCCGACAATTCCAAGTAATTCACTGAATTCCATTGCAATAATTTACCAAAAATGGTTATTAATTACAATACATAGCTCCGGAAATGGTGAACTAATCCTCCTCGCCGATATCCACGCCCTCATTGGCAACGCGCGTCTTTGCGATATAACGCAGCGGCATGGCGGGCGAGTTCCACCCGCCAGCGTCCTGCAGGCGGTCCAGCGGGGTCTTGCGGCGGGCAGCCTGGGTGGCCCAGTAGTGGCGGCAGTCGTGCGGCGAAAGGCCAAACAGCCCGATGCGCTCTCCCAGCAGGGTGACGCGTTTGTTGATGGCCTGTTCACTCATGCCGGCGTGGGTCAGTTCCTCACTTTTCAGGCTCTCGCGCAGCAGGGGAGCGCCCGGCAGAGCATCGGTTGCAAGGTAGGCAGCGGCGGCGGCGAGGGTATCACGGCTCATGCGGTGGATCTGGACCTTGCGCACCTTGGGCCGCCTGAAGGAAAACTCACCGCTGGAAAGGTCAAAGTTCTTCACCTCTAGCGCCTTCACCTCACCCACCCGCAGACCGTGATCCAGCAGCAGGCACAGCATCAAGCGGTCGCGCCGCCCCTGGGGGGTGTCCGGCTGGGTTTTGAGCTGGCGCGCCTGATCGGGCGTGATCGGCACTGCCTCGGCTTTTTTGCGTCCCTTGCGGGTGGGCTGACCCGCCAGCCTGCGCTGGTCATCCAGCCCGGCCAATTCGCGCGAATTGAAATCCTGTGCTTCGCGGATCTGGATGTACTCAGAGAGGGGCAGGGGGCCGGCGCGCACGGCCAGACTGGCGTAGGTGCGCAGGGTGGACATCATCAGAGAGACCGTACCGGTGGCGTAACCCTCTTTAAGCAGCCACTCGCCAAAAGCCTGCACCAGCCCCCAGGTTACCTGGTGCCAGGTTTCTGGATCGGCGGACAGGTCGCCCGGGTCAGCGCCGGTGAACTGCACCAGGAAGGAGCGGAAGATGCGCAGATCGTTGAGATGGCGGCGGTTGGTGTTTTTGGAGCGCCGGTTCTGATAGCGGGCAAAGATCGACTGGGCTGCGGCGTCATTGGCAGCCTGACCGGCGGCGCGCAGGCGCTCATCGGCCTGATCGTCGATCAGGGTGGGTTGG
>DAOUGC010000246.1:0-3413 GCA_034429695.1 Levilinea sp. | reverse complement strand
ATATCCACTTCTTCAACCATGAACGGATACAATTGAAAACAAGACAGACACCCGCTCAAGTCAGGTGCCTGTCCACTTAGCCCGGAGGCCGCTTTCTTTTTTTGTCTACCCTATGGGGGGCAGTTCATTTTTGAAGGGTGTCTTTTTGGTCATTCGTTCCTGCGCCTCACCGGTATCCAGATCTCACTTCGGTATGCCGGTAAGGTGGTGTCCTTGCTCTCGTTCCACAGGATCTCAGGTCCTGGCGCGGCTTCATAGGTCGAAGAGGGAAACCACTCCGAATAGATCCTGCCCCAGATGTTCTGCAACGTCTCCGGGAAGGGCCCCACGCTCTCGAACACCGCCCACGTACCCGCGGGCACCTGCAACCGGTTAAACTTTTGGGGACTTTCCAGCGTGGTTGCCACACCAATATAATGGTCAAGTTCGCCGCCGTCCATGCGGCCTTCACTGAAATTCACCGACGCACTGATCATGCCGCGTGGCTCGGTATTGGACAGGATCTTCAAGGCGCCGATCATTTCTTCATTCAGGCTCTGCCACATCTCTGTGATATGCGGGTTCACGCCCTCATAAATCAGCGGGACGCGTTTCATCAGCCCCACAATTGCAAATGCCTCTTTTTCCACAATTCGATACTTCATATCCGTTACTCCATGGATGGTGAGTTGGAAGGTCAGGCGTGGATAAGCCCGCAGCGAGCCGCGTTTTGCCCTGGCTTCAACCGGGGTCACCCCGTGCAGGCTGGCAAAGGCGCGCGTAAAGGCATCCGGTGAATCATAACCATACTTGAGCGCCAGGTCGATCACCCGTGCGCCGCCCTCAGCCAGTTCAAACGCCGCCAGCGTCAGCCGCCTGCGCCGGATGTATTCTGACAGCGGCACGCCAGCCAGGTAGGAAAACATGCGCCGGAAATGATATTCTGAACACAGCGCCAGCCGCTCAACCTCGGCATAATCGATTTCGCCTGTCAGGTTGTCTTCAATGTACACCAGCGCACGGTTCAACCGCTCCAGGCTATCCACATCATCACCTCATTGACCCCCAGCATAACCCATCCCGTGCCGCACCACCCGACCATTCCATGTCCGGTTTTGCAGGGTATTGCCGCACCCGATGGAGACCCTTCACCTGTTCCCCGGTAGGCTTACCTCTTCCCACCAAAGTGGCGTATGAACAATTCCTCAGACAATTTTGCGCCCTCTTCTGACAATGTCACTGACTTTGCTTTGTTTTTGGGATTGCTGATATAGCCCTTTTCATGCAGACGATCCAGCGCTTCCCACGGCAGGTTCTTCCACGCCTGCATTCCGTATTCATCTTCGAAGCCGGTCAAATAAAGCAGAGCCAGTACCATCTCATCCAATTTATCTGCATCGTAATCCATGCCCATCCTCCTGAGTCATGCTGGTTTGGCTGTATATGCGTCACATTTGCCGGACTTTCGTGGTCCAGGTGTTCACCGACGTGTCGGATAAAAACAGAGCCATGTCCACACCCGGCTGCTGCCTAACACTTCAATTCACGGATTTCCGGGTGGCTGAACAGCTCCCGCCGCACCTTTTCGTGCCTGGCTGGCGAACCCGCCACATCCCATGTGCAGGTCATACCATCACTGGTTTTCACCTGGCTGTGACTTTGCACCTTCAGCCCGGCCTGCCTGAAAACATCTTCCAGCTTTTCAAGCACGGCAAAATCAGCCGTGCACACAACCTCGTAGCGGCGTTCCTCACGGGAGTTGTCAATGCGGTGTTCCACGGCGGGCAAAATCCACAGCACCACCATGGCGATCAGCACCATCACCCCTGAGAGCAGATATTCGCCCCCACCGATGCCCATGCCAACCGCCGCCATCAGCCAGATGGTGGCTGCCGTGGTCAGGCCGATCACCTTGCCGCCATCGCGCAGGATGACCCCCGCCCCCAGAAAGCCCACACCGGTGACAATGTTGGCAGCGATGCGGTTGGGGTCTGAATCGGGGGCAAACTTTGCCGAAAGCACGGTGAACAGGCATGCACCCGCACAGATGAAGATCAGGGTTCGAAAACCAGCCGCCTTGTCGCGATATTCGCGCTCAATGCCCACCAGCCCACCGGCCAGCACCGCTGCCAGCAGTTTGACAATATCTTCAGGGTTGATGACCATAGGTTCTCCTGCGATTATTTTTCCCCATTCTATCATTCCATGTCATTCAAAACATGTATCAACCGGCTGCCATCCTTGCCGCCCGCCACGTTTTGTAAAGGCTCATCCCAAACAGGATAAACCCGGCCGGGGTGACGATGAAATACAGCACCTGGTTGGTGTGAAACCGGATGTTGAGAGACATGGCGAGCGAATACACCGCGACGGCAACCACAGGCAGTGCCAGAAAACCAACAAAATTTCGCGCCCGTACGCATGGGGAAAACTGATCAAGCAGCGAGCCGGGCTCATGCTGTGCCTGCCGGTTGTGGCGCAGCCCCAGATACGCCAGCCCCAGCAGGGCGGGCAATACCAGCGCCGCGATGGGCACAGCCGGCACGGCAACCAGCGCAAAGTACAACAAAAACACGCCAAGCACAACCCACACCACCCGGCGATTCCACCTTAACGGCGCGGACGAACTCCAGTTTGCCAGCCAGAAGGCAGTCATCACCAGAACAGTGATGCATACGGTGAAGAGCGCAAATTGCGGAACCGGTGAGATACCACCGTCCGGCTCCAACCACCATGCGATTGCCCACAACCCGTAAATGAACCCGATCAGCGCGGCGTATTTTGTGCTGCTCCACATACTGGCAGACAGCAGCGCCTTTTGCAACCCGTACCAGCCGGCACATACAGTGATCAGCGCGTGCCATGCCAGACCGGTGAATGAGATCGAAAGCGGCAGCATCTCGTAGGTGGTCTGCACCACCACTCCCTCTGCCAGCCAGCCGAACACGGCGCCGGTCAGAAACAGCGCCCACAGGCTTCTTACACGAAAATACACCACTAAAGCCAGAAAAACATACGCCAGCAAGCTGTAAGCCACCCATGTGCTCAGCCAGTTGACCCATGAATCATCCGGTCGGATGCGTGCCCAGAACAAATGCTCGGAGAAAAACAAGAAGATGTAGCCGGTGGACAGGATAAACACAAGGTTCTTCAGCGTGTGCATGTTTCGCTCCTTCACCGAACCCCGGCCGGGGAAACCGTTGATCAATCTGGCGCGTAACCGGCCGCCATGATCAGGCGTTTCACATCCCGCAACCCGATTTTTCCCTTGAAATAGCGGTCACCCGCATTGATGCGCTCCAGCGTGTCGCACAGCTCCTGTGCATTGGCGGCGGCAATGGCGGCGGCGCTTTCAAAACCCGCCTCGCGCAACATGCGCGCAAACGTTGGGCTCACCCACTGCACCCGGCTCAGGTTTGCCAGGCGCGCCAGCT
>DAOUGC010000245.1:0-14961 GCA_034429695.1 Levilinea sp. | reverse complement strand
ATGAACGAAAGCCGGATTGCGTCTTCTCCTCCCCCATCGATGGTTTTTTCGATGGGGGAGGTGGAGCCGAACGCCGCAATGGTGTTTGCCATGCAATGATCATTGAACGGCGTTCGGGGCCGGAGGGGGTGTTCTTAACGTGAACGATCATCGAGGAAACCGGCGGACTCAAAACGTCCAGCACTCTATTCGTGCAATTCGTGTTTGCTTTTCCCCCACCCTAAAGAATGGAAACGAATGAACGAAAGCCGGATTGCGTCTTCTCCTCCCCCATCGACGTTTTTTCGATGGGGGAGGTGGAGCCGAACGCCGCAATGGTGTTGCCATGCAATAAACATTGAACGGCGTTCGGGGCCGGAGGGGGTGTTCTTGACGTGAACGACCATCGTGGAAAATGGCGGGCCCAAACATCCCGCGCTCTATTCGTGTGATTCGATGTTTGCTTTTCCCCCACCCTGAAGAACTTATCACGAATGACACGAAGGGACGAAATTCAGGAATTTTTTTATTTGTGCCATTCGTGGTAAAAATCCCACACGCATAAAAACGGCGGCTTGGAAGAACACCAAGCCGCCCTACAAAAAACTGAAGAACTTATCACGAATGACACGAACGGACGAAGTTCACGAATTTTTTCATTTGTGCCATTCGTGATAAAAATCCCACATGCATAAAAATCACAAAAAACGTTCAGCGTTTTATTCGTGTGATTCGATGTTTCGTGCCTTTCGTGTTTGCTTTTCCCCCACCCCAACGAATGGAAACGAATGAACGAAAGCCGGATTGCGTCTTCTCCTCCCCCATCGATGGTTTTTCGATGGGGGAGGTGGAGCCGAACGCCGCAATGGTGTTTGCCATGCAATAAACATTGAGCGGCGTTCGGGGCCGGAGGGGGTGTTCTTAACGTGAACGATCATCGAGGAAACCGGCGGACTCCAAACGTCCCGCGCTCTATTCGTGTATTTCGTGTTTGCTTTTCCCCCCGAAGAATTTATCACGAATTACACGAATAGACGAAATTCACGAATTTTTCTTGTTCGTGCCATTCGTGATAAAAATCCCACATGCATAAAAATGGCGGCTTGGAAGAACACCAAGCCGCCCTACAAAAAACTGAAGAACTTATCACGAATTACACGTATAAAAACCGGCGGGATGGTGTACTTCCATCCCGCCATACGCTTACCGTTTACAAATAAAGCGGCTTACGCCTGGGGCAGGCCCGTGTACAGCCCAATGCGCGTGCCGGATGGGTCTTCAAACAAACCCCACCAGCCCATGCCGGGGATATCTGTTTTGCCCTTGATCACCCTGCCGCCGAGTTCCTCCGCGCGCTTCAGGGATGCTTCAATGTCGTCGGTCTCCACGTACAGCAGCACCTGCTTTGCCGGGTAGGTGTCTGATACCTGGTTAAATCCACCGGCGGGACCGTCTCCGGGGTTGAATGACGTGAAGTCCATTTCCGGAAATTCTTCAATCTTCCAGCCGAACAGCGCACCGTAAAACCGGGCTGTTTCTTTTATATTGTTTGCGGGTATTTCAATATGTACAATCGGATGGTTTGCCATGTTTTCCTCCTTTGGTATCTGGCTCAACCGTACGCCAATATAGTATAAATGTTCTAGAACGGAGTCAAGCATGATTCCTTCAGCAGTGGGGGGTGAGAATAAAAATCACCCGCTCAGGGAACCAGAGCGGGTGAAAAGGAGGATGGTATGGGTGGTTTAGTGCAGCAGACCCTGCACCAGCACCAGCAACAGGCCGCCAGCGATCACCGAACCGAGCTGCCCTGCGGTGTTTGAGCCCATGGCGTGCATCAGGATGAAATTGTTGTAATCTTCCTTTTGCGCCATTTGCGCCGAAAGACGTCCGGCCATGGGGAAGGCGCTGATGCCGCATGCGCCGATCAACGGGTTGATCTTGCCGCGCGTGATGAGCGCCATCAGTTTGCCAAACAGCAGACCGGCAATGGTGTCCAGCACAAACGCCAGCAGACCCAGACCGAGGATGAACAATGTATCCAGATTGAGGAAACTCTGGGCGGTCATGGTGGAGCCGATCGCCAGCCCCAGGAACAGGGTGGCGATGTTGATGATTTCGTTCTGGGCGGCTTTGCTCAGGCGATCCACCACACCGGCTTCCTTGAGCAGGTTGCCCAGCATCAGGGTGGCGATCAACGGCGCAGCATCCGGCGCGATCAGGCTGATTACCACGGTGACCACAATCGGAAAGGCGATCACGGCTTTGTTGGAAACCGGCCTGGCCGAATAATCCATGCGGATCATGCGTTCCTTGCGGGTGGTCATCAGGCGCATGATGGGCGGCTGGATGATGGGAACCAGGCTCATGTATGAGTAAGCCGCAACCGCGATGGGCGCCAGCAGTTCTGGAGCCAGTTTGGTGGTGACAAAGATGGCGGTGGGGCCGTCAATGGCGCCAATCACGCCGATGGAAGCCGCCTGGTTGAGCGGGAAGCCCAGCAGGGTGGCGAGAATGAGCGTGCCGTAGATGCCAAATTGTCCGGCGGCGCCCAGCAGCGCCATGTGCGGCATGGCAAGCAACGGGCGGAAGTCAATCATCGCGCCGACGCCGATGAAGATCAGCAGAGGGAACAACTCGGTGCGGATGCCGGCGTCGTAGATGACCTTCATCAGGCCGGTCTCTGACGACATGCCAATGTTGGCAAGGATGCAGCCGAAGCCAATGGGCAGCAGCAGGACGGGTTCGTATTCCTTGACCACCGCCAGGGCGATCAGGATCAACCCGGCTGCAATCATCACGGCGTTGCCCCAGTAGAAGTTGGTGAAACCCCGGGAGAGATCAGCGAGCAGTGCGGTAAGGTCCACGGTTGCTCCTAATCCGTAAATTCCACAATCGGCTGTCCGTGGCGCACCGTCTCACCGATGGTGGCAACCACGGCTTTTACGGTTCCGGCACGGGTGGCGCGAATGGAATTTTTCATCTTCATGGCTTCAATGATGCACACTTCCTGCCCAACCGCCACGCTGTCACCGGCTTTCACCAGCACGGCTTGCAACACACCCGGCAGGGGGGCAACCACGGCATTGCCTGAGGCGGTTGCCGGGGCGGCTGCGGGAGCACGCTGCGGGGCAACCGGCGCGCTGGGGGCAACGGGGGTGGATGTCGCCACAGGGGGTGTGGTTTCCTGCGGGGTGACTTCAAACACTTCGCCGTCCACCACGGCGCGCACCGGGCGGGCATTGATATCGGCAATTTCCACTTCAAAGGTCTTGCCGTCCACTTCAACGGTTAATTTCATTTTGCGTTCCCTCGCGGTTTGCGGTTGTAAGCGCTGTTGCGCTGGGCGGTCGCACCGGCGCGCTGCACGGTCTGCCAGGCGCGCAGGTTGGCAGGCTGTTCTGCGATGTCAAGCGCCAGGCGGCGCGCGTTGAGCTTGAGCGCCACGGCCACGGCAGCCGCGGCTGCGCGGGCTTTTTGTGCCTGTCCTGCATCGCCTGCCAGCGCAAGCGCGCCCTGGGCGGCGCCTTCCGGCAGTTCAGGCGGTTGCTCCGGTTCCGGTTTTTCCACGGTAAGGCGCACCATGGCTTCCATCAACCCCCACAGCAGCAGCAGGGCTACAAATACCAGCCCCATGCCGATGGCGGTGATCAGGAGAGTAACGATCAACGGGTTTTCCATGACCTCTCCACCTACACCGGAATGTTGCCGTGCTTGCGCGGCAGCGGTTGAACGACCTTGTCCCGCAACGATTGCAGTGCTGCGATCACCATGGGGCGGGTTTCGCGCGGCTCGATGATGTTATCCACGTAACCGGCTTCGGCTGCGGCATACACGTTGAGGTATTTCTCGCGGTATTCCTTCACCAGGCGGGCGCGTTCAGCCGCAGGGTCTTCGGCAGCGTCGATCTGGCGGCGGTACAGGATGTTGGCTGCACCTTCCGGACCCATCACGGCAATTTCAGCCGAAGGCCAGGCAAAGTTGATGTCAGTGCCGAGGAACTTGCTGGACATCACCACGTAAGCGCCGCCGTACGCCTTGCGCGTCACCACGCTCACCTTGGGCACAGTGGCTTCTGAATAAGCGTACAGCACTTTTGCGCCGTGGCGGATGATGCCGCGATGTTCCTGATCGACACCCGGCAGGAAACCCGGTGAGTCCACAAAGGTGACCAGGGGGATGTTGAAGCAATCGCAGAAGCGCACGAAGCGGCAGATCTTGTCGGCGGCGTCAATGTTGATCACACCGGCCATCATGCTGGGTTCCTGCGCCACAATGCCAACGCTCTGCCCGCCCATGCGCGCCAGGCCGATAATGGCGTTCTGGGCAAAGGTGGATTGCATTTCCATGAAGGAGCCGCGGTCCACAATGCTCAGGATGGCGTCGTGCATGCGGTAAGCCTCGCCAAAATCCTCGGGGACCAGGCTGTTGAGGGCTTCATCCATGCGGTTGGGGTCATCATCGGTGATGATGGAAGGAGCGGGGTCAACGTAATTGGAAGGCAGATAAGCCAGCACCGAGCGCACCAGTTGCAGCGCGTCCTGATCGCTGAGGGCGGTAAGGGTGGCCAGGCCGGATGTGCCCAGGTGCACGGCAGCGCCGCCCAGGCTTTCGGCGTCCACAATTTCACCGGTGACGGATTTGATCACTTCGGGTCCGGTGAGGAACATGAACGACTGCTGCTCCACCATGATGATCATGTCGGTGAGCGCGGGAGAGTAAGCCGCACCGCCGGCGCACGGGCCCATGATCACGCTGATCTGGGGCACGATGCCGGAATACTGGGCGTTGCGCTTGAAGATCTCGGCATAAGCGCCCAGTGAGCGCACGCCTTCCTGAATGCGCGCGCCGCCCGAGTCGATCAGACCGATGATGGGGCAGCCATTGCGCACTGCCAGATCCATCACCTTGCAGATCTTGCGCCCGGCAATTTCGCCTGCCGCGCCGCCGCTGATGGTGAAATCCTGCGAGTAGACGTAAATGGTGCGCCCGTCCACCTTGCCGTGGCCGGTCACCACGCCGTCGCCAGGGAATTTCTCAGAGCCGTCATCCACCAGTTGCAGGTAGTAAGGCTCCAGTTCCTGGAACGTGCCCGGGTCCAGCAGCAGGTCAATGCGTTCGCGAGCCGTCAGCTTGCCCTTCTGATGCTGTTTGGCAATACGGTCTTCACCGCCGGCCTGCAGCAGTCGGGCGCGCTTTGCTCTCAGTTCAACAATTCGGGGATCTTCTGCCACAAAGTCCTCTGAGGTATGTAAGATGGGTGGTGCCTGGGTGGCCCGGCAACCGGCAAATGCATATACACCTTGACGGAAGGGGCTAGTTACTATTGTAGCCTGAGACAGGCAGAAAACACATGAAAAACAACCCTGATTTTCTGATTTTCCTCCTTACCTGACGCTGAAACCTACGCCCCCCTGACAGAAATGATTGGGAATTTGCAAGGTTAAGTGGGTAGAATCACTTTAGAAGAAAGTGAGCAAAGCGCGATATTGTTTATCTGCTTGGTATAATTTTTTCTCGATGAACACAGATCGGTTGGCTGCTTTGTGAGAGCCAGATGCAAATGTAATGTGCATCGAAAGGAGATGATGCTTGATGATCAAGAAAGCCCTTTTTATTGTTTTGATCGCCGTGCTGGTGCTGACCGGTTGTGCTCCGCTGGCGCCGCGTGGAGCGGCAGCGTTAACCATTGCCATGGTCACCCCCACCCCTTCAGGGGGCACCCATTCCGCTTCATTAAGTAACCAGACGGCAGGAGTTGGTCCGGATACTTATCCCGAGGGTGTCAACCCGTTGACCGGACTGGAAGTGGAAGACCCTGAGAATCTGGATCTGCCGCCGGCGTTGGTGTCCATCACCAATTTCCCGATCAGCGCCAGACCCCAGGCGGGTCTGTCTTACAGCCCGATTGTGTTTGAATTGTATATTGGTCAGGGCGATAGCCGTTACCTGGCAATGTTCTACGGCGACTATCCCGACCTGGCTGCCAGCGCCGGAGGGTCGGTGAACACCACCAACAACTCAGACCCATCCGTGGGTCCCGTTCGGTCAGGACGTTTGCCTTACGAGCCGTTGCGCGCGCAATACAACGGTTTTTTGGTGATGGCGTCGGCTTACAAGACCATTGCCGCCAACCTGAGCGAGTTCACCAACATCTTTGCCTCTGATTCCGGCGACATCAACAGCGCCATGCTGGATGTCACCAAGCTGGAAGACATCGCCAAAGCCAATCAGAAGAAGCTGGACACCTCATCGCTTTCCGGTAATTTGTTTGATGCAGCCGTACCCAAAGGCGGTGTGGACGGAACCAGTCTGTGGATCCCGTGGTCTTACTACAACCAGGTGATCTGGCGTTACGATGAGGAGAGCGGGGCGTACAATCGCTATCAGGATAAAGCCGATGGTGTGACCTTTGAGTTGATGACCGACCGTCTCAACGGCGAGCCGTTAACCTATGAAAATGTGGTCGTGCTGTTTGCCAATCATCACGTATACGCCGAGACGGTGATTGACATCGAGTTGCAGTACATGAAGAAGATGCCTGCGCTGGTTTTCCGCGACGGGAAGATGTACCAGGTGTACTGGACCACTGCCAACGGTGATTATGAAAAGAAGACCGGCAAGCTGCGCCCGATCCGCTTTATTGACGCTCAGGGCAATCCCTTCCCCATGAAGCCGGGCCAGACCTGGGTGGAGATGGTTCCGTATGGGGCTGCTTACAACGAAACCGTGGACAGTGAGAATTACTACCTCAAGAAGCGCACGGTGGAGGCGGGTTCGGGCAACTGGATGGTGCACTTCTACGTGCCCGCCATTGAAGAAATGCCCGCTTGGTTGAAGAATAAATAACTCGTGGACCGCACCCTGGACGTGCGTCAGGGTCGCCCTCGCTCAGGCCGGTTGCTCCCAACAGCCGGCCTGTTGTTTTAAGCGAGAGCCATTTGGTGATGAGGGCGGCTTTTCAGGGGCAAAGAACACCCCCTCCGCTCCCGAACGCCGATCAATGCCTGCGGCATGGCAGTTTACAATAACGGCGTTCGGGAGCACCTTGCCCCATCGAACAGAACATCGATGGGGTCCATTCGCACAGAACGCAAATGGGGGAGGAAAAGCATCCGGGTGGGGGCCGCTTTTCACGGGCAAAGAACACCCCCTCCGCTCCCGAACGCCGCTCAATGCCCGCGGTTCAGCCGCCCGGTGATTACCCCCTTTCCAGCAGAATACCTTATAATAATGACAATCACCCGAACGTTCGGCTCTGAAACCGACGGACCGCTTTAGGGGAGGTGAACGGCAAACTGCGCCGTGAGCGCTGCCGTTTTGCTGCTCGGTACGCGGGTGGGGGATGGTTTGATTAGCGGATGATAGCCAGGGAAAGGATAAAACATGCCATCAGAAAGTGAAATCCTTGCTGTTATTCTGGGGGGTGGTCGGGGCAGCCGGCTATTCCCTCTCACTGAACAACGCTCCAAACCTGCCGTGCCCATCGCCGGAAAATACCGTTTAATTGACATCCCCATCAGTAATTGCATCAATTCCAACATTTTTCGTGTTGCCGTGTTGACCCAGTTCAACTCAGTCTCACTGCACCGCCATATTGCCGGAACCTACCAGTTCGACGTGTTCCACTCGGCATGGGTGCAGATCTGGGCGGCGGAACAAACCATGCAAAACACCGATTGGTATCAGGGCACGGCGGATGCCATTCGCAAGCAGAAATTCGAGATCCTCTCCACGCGCGCCAAGTACATCCTGATCCTGGCGGGCGATCATTTGTACCGCATGGATTATGCCAAGCTGGCCCGCTTCCACTGGGATAACAACGCCGACATCACCGTGGCGGTGCAACCTGTGCCGCGCAGCGAAGCCGGACGCCTGGGCATCCTCAAGAGTGATGAGACCGGCCGCCTGACGCGCTTTTCTGAAAAGCCCAAGGATCCCGTCGTTCTTGAGGAGATGATCAGCCGCGAGGACCCCGAGCGCCCCTACCTGGGTTCGATGGGCATTTACATGTTCCGCACCGAGGTCATGTTTGATCTGCTGGCTGACCCCAACCTGGAGGATTTTGGCAAGCACGTCATTCCCACCGCCATGAGTGATTTCCGCGTGTTTGGGTACAACTTTACCGGCTACTGGGAGGACATCGGAACGATCCGCTCGTTCTACGACACCAATCTGTCCATGACCATGCCCGATTCGCCGTTTGATCTGTTTGATTCCGACCGCCCCATTTACACCCACGCGCGCTTCCTGCCCGGCTCCAACATTCAAAATTGCAAAATGGAGAACGTGCTGATCGCCGAGGGTTGCTGCATCGAAGATTCCGAGATCCGCCATTCGGTGATCGGCTTGCGCAGCCAGATCCGCTCCGGCTGCAGGGTGATCGACAGCATCATCATGGGTTCAGATTATTATGATCGCGAATTGCCAGCCGGGCTTGAGGTTGACCTGAGCATTGGGTTGGGCAACAATTGTCACATTGAAGGCGCCATTATTGACAAGAACGCGCGCATCGGTAACGATGTGGTCATCAAGCCTTTCCCGCGCGGCTCCGATTTGGATGCGGAGCAATGGGTGGTGCGCGACGGTGTGGTGGTGATTCCCAAAAACGCCATTCTTCCATCTGGCACACATATCGAGCCATAGATTACAATTAGAAATTCCGACAGAAGTGGGCTGTCCAAAAATGCACGGCGCAAGCCGGGCTACATATTTGACGTAGGAGAATCGTCATGACACAAGCGCAATCCAAGCCTGCTGCCATCCCCGAAGATTTCCACGTAACCTGGCACGCCATGAGCCCCGAAGAAGTGCTTATGACGCTGGATGCCCCCGTTAAGACTGGACTGACCGCCGAGCAGGTGGCTGCCCGGCAAGAGCAGTATGGGCTCAACCAACTGGTTGAAAAGCCCCGTCCGACCTTTTTTCAACTGGTTTTCGCACAACTCAAAAGTTTTGTCATTGTCCTGCTGATCGTCGCGGCGGTGATCTCTGCACTGCTTGGGGACTGGGTGGAGGCGCTGGCCATTCTGGCGATTGTGGTGCTGAATGCCGTGCTGGGCGTTGTGCAGGAAAGCCGCGCCGAGGAAGCCCTGGCAGCCTTGAAAAAGCTGGCTGCGCCTGAAGCCCAGGTGCTGCGCGACGGGCATCGGGTGGCGGTTCCGGCACGCGAACTGGTTCCGGGTGACATGGTGTTTCTGGAGGCTGGTAATTTTGTCCCTGCGGATATTCGCCTGCTGGAGGCGGTCAACCTGCGCATTGAGGAGGCCGCGCTCACGGGCGAATCGGTGCCGGTGCAGAAGAACGCCGCCAGTCAGTTGCAGGCAGACATCCCCCTGGGCGACCGCAAAAACACCGTGTTCATGGGAACCACGGTCAACTACGGCCGCGGGCGCGGTGTGGTGGTGAGCACCGGCATGAACACCCAGCTTGGGCTGATCGCCGGCATGTTGCAGAGCGTTGATGAAGAGGAGACTCCCCTGCAGCAGCGTCTTGAACGGTTGGGTAAGTTGCTCGGCTGGGGGGCGCTGGCGGTTTGTGCACTGGTGTTTGTGGTATTGCTGGTGCGCTCGCTGCCGGGGCAGGGCAACCTGTGGGAAGCCGTCTCTGAGGGCTTCATGGTGGCGGTCAGTCTGGCAATTGCCGCCGTGCCCGAAGGCCTGCCGGCTGTGGTGACGATCAGCCTGGCGCTGGGCATGCGCGAGATGATCCGCCGCCACGCGTTGATCCGTCGTCTGGCCTCGGTGGAGACGCTTGGCTCTGCCACGGTGATCTGCTCGGACAAAACCGGCACCCTGACCCAGAACGAAATGACCGTCACCACCATCTGGGTGGATGACGCCTTTATCAATGTAACCGGCAGCGGCTACTCCACCGAGGGTGAGTTTCAGCGTGATGGGAAATCCGTCAAAGTAACCGATCTGCCCGGGGTGATGAACGCCCTGTGGGTGGGTGTGCTCAACAACGACGCAGAACTGGAGCGCATGGAGAACGGTACATCCAGTTCATACCGCATGATCGGCGACCCCACCGAAGGCTCCATTCTGGTGGCAGCAGCCAAGGCGGGCGCTTATGCTCCGCAACTTGCCAGCGCCTACCCGCGTGAAAACGAAATCCCGTTTGATTCATCCCGCAAACGCATGGTAACCGTGCACCTGGTGAGCGACCCGCACACCGAGGACATTTCGCCCATCTACGATGAAGAAAAACGCGAGTGGTACGCCATCGCAGTGAAGGGCGCGCCTGACGTGGTGCTGAATCTGTGCAACCGCTACCAGATGATGAGCGGCGAGGCTGCCCCCATGACCGACGAAATGCGTGGGCATATTGCCGCAGCCAACGACACCATGACCGGCGGTGCGCTGCGTGTGCTTGGTCTGGCCTATCGTTTGCTGCCTGTGCTGCCCTCCGAGATCAACAGTGAGGTGCTGGAGCGCGACCTGATCTTTGTTGGCATGGTCGGCATGATCGACCCGGCCCGCCCCGAGGTTTCCCCTGCCCTGCAGACTGCGCGTGAGGCCGGCATCCGCACCATCATGATCACCGGTGACTACCCCAACACTGCAGCGGCCATCGGCAGCACCATCGGGCTGCTGCGCGACGGGCGGCGTGTGATTACCGGCAACGAATTGAACGCGATGAGCGACGAGCAGTTGCAGCAGGAAGTGCTGGTGGCTGACGTGTTTGCGCGCGTCTCACCTGAACACAAGATGCGTATTGTGGATGCACTGCGTGCCAATGAAGAGGTGGTTGCCATGACCGGCGACGGCGTTAATGACGCACCGGCCATCAAACGCGCCGACATCGGCGTTTCCATGGGCATCACCGGTACCGACGTTGCCAAGGAAACTGCAGACATGGTGCTGACCGATGACAACTACGCCAGTATCGTGTCCGCCATTGAGCAGGGGCGCATCATCTACAGCAACATCCGCAAGTTTGTGTATTACCTGCTGTCCTGCAACATGGCTGAGATCCTGATCATCTTCACCGCCACGCTGGTGTGGGGTGTGTCACCACTGACCGCGATCCAGTTGTTGTGGTTGAACCTGGTGACCGACGGTGCGCCCGCCCTGGCGCTGGCGACGGAAAAGGGCGACCCTGACATCATGCACCAGAAACCCCGCCCCACCCGCGAGCCGATCATCAACCGCTACATGACCATCGGCATCGTGATCCAAACCCTGGCGATCACCTTGGTGACGCTGCTGGCTTACTGGTTTGGGGTGAGGTCGTCTGCACATGTGGAATACGCCGAGACCATGGCGTTTGTGACCCTCAGTGTTTCAGAACTGTTGCGCGCCTTCACTGCCCGCAGCGAGTACTTCCCGCTGCTCAAGATCGGGTTGTTCAGCAACAAGTGGATGAATTACGCTGTGCTGTCTTCACTGGTGATGATTTTGATTGTGATCTACCTGCCGTTCTTTAATGGGGTATTCGATACCGCCCCGCTGGGCTGGATGCAGTGGCTGGAGATCCTGCCGCTGTTGATCATCCCTTCCATTGCGGCAGAGGTGACCAAATTCCTGTTTGCAAAGCGGTACAAGTAGCCAGCAGGAGGTAAAGATCGGGCGGTCTGGGTATCAACCAGACCGCCTTTTTTTGTCCAACCTTCGCCATCACCACTCCGGCAGGGCAGTGACGATCACGCGGTGGGTGTTGTTATCCGGCGGGTAGCACGAGATCACCGTCAGGCGCGGGGTGCGGCTGTCGCGCAGATACTCAACATACAGGGCGGGGTCGGTGTTTTCGCCAGCTTCCAGTATGACAACCTCAATGACCGAAAAATTGAACTCATCCTCCCCTGTGGTGAGGGTGATGGCATCACCCAGGGTTAGCTGCGAGAGATTTTTAAACACGGATGAATGAATGTTGTTGTGCCCAAACAGCAGAATATTGCCTTCACCGTCACCCGGCAGCGCGCTGCCCATGCCCCAGCCCACCTGTGCATCCGGCGAGCCCCAGGCGACCGCTTGCGGGTCGGCAGGATCAGCCAGCCAGCCCACGGCGGTGACCGGTGCATGGACGTTGATGGCTTCGATCTCGATCCAGTCAATCAATCGCTGACCGTGAGCAGCGCGCGCAATGCTCTGGGGAGACAGATCCGGGGTGGGAGTGGGTTGTTCAGGGCTGAGTGTGGGAAGGTCGGTGGGGATGGGCAGCGCCCGGACCACGTCCAGCGGGGTGGGCAGCGGCGCGGTGGGTGCCGGGATGGGCATGGCTGGCTGACAGGCACAAAGAAGAACCACAAGAGCTGCGTACAGCCAGCCGGTCAGAGACACCCTCAACTTCATTTTCGTTTGAACCAGATCATCCCCTGGATGAGTACCAGCCAGCCCAGTATGGCAGTCCACGCATTGTTGATGCCCACTTGTGGAGCAGGCATCTCCCAGCGGCGGGCGATCCAGCCTGCGCCGGTGACCGGCAATTCCTCCGGCACGGGGCTGCCTGAATCCACCGCGGTGGCAAATACGCCAAACACCGAGAAGTGCGGTATGGGCGCCTGCAGATACAGGTTGGTCACGTCTACCGCGGTGGGCAGGCGTTCCCACACTTCCAGTTCGTGGTCGTACACCGCCATGAACAGGTTTTCGGCGTGACCGCCGGCGCGTGCCAGATCCTGCGGGGTGACGTAATAACATACCTGCGGCGAAGGACGCAGAGGCGGTTCTGGCATGGGGTCAAGCGAGATCTCGGCGAACTGCCCGATGGAAAGATAGCGTGCGAAGGAGGGAGTGAAGTTCTGAAACACCGAGAAGCGCACGGTATGGGTCTGGGAGAGCGTGCCGGGCAGGATGTCCAGACACCAGTTGCCCTGGGTGAGGGTGGTGCGTCCGGTTCCAGCCTGTCCGGCGCTCAGGCAGCCCTCGGGGTTGCGCGCGCTGCCGGGTGCGGCGGGTTCAAAGCGCAGCGCCAATCCTTCGCGCAGCGCACCCGGGCGGTTGTAGGCATGCAACACGCCGCTGTAGCCCTGGTTGTACTCCAACCCCACGGTCGCCGACGAGCCGTCCGAACCAGGCCCGGTGAGGTCGGCGTACTGATAGAGGATGCGGTTGCTGCCTTCGTACAGCACCACCTGAAAGGTCAGGCTGGTGGCGTCGTAGTTGGATTGCAGGTGTACGTGATGCCACTGGATGACAAAGCGGCGGTTGGGGGCGTTGCCCAGCGTGGCGCGGTAGACGCCGGTGGATGGGTCTTCAGCGGTGAAACCGGTGTTGAGGTCGTCCCAGAAGGGCGCCAGCAGGTGATTGGGCCGCGTGAATGTGCCACCCCAGTCGGCGGTGGGGATGATGAAGTTTTGCGCCTCGGCCTGCTGCCCGCCCACAAAGTCCATAAAGCCGTTGTCGTACACGGTGGCGGTGGTGTAATCCACGCCGCCGTAACGGAAGGTGAACGGCAGGTTGATTTCCACACCTGAATTGTTGTCAAAGATGGGAATGTAGCCGGTGAGGGGGATATCCTGCCAGGCGTAGGTTACATTCTGGCAGCGGTCAGAGGAAAGGACATCATACTCCACACTGGCGGCGGGTGGGGCGGGCGGCTGGACGGTGGAGGTGTCGAAGCTGAGCGCGTCGTAGATCTGGATCAAGCCGGAGCCGTAAAAATCGTCACGTCCGGCGGCGCCAAGGTCCAGCGCTGTGCCGCGCAGCGCAGCGTAGATCTTCTCAGGATGGTCAAACTGGGGCTGGCTGGCGAGGATGGCTGCAGCGCCGGAGGCGTGCGCAGCCGCCATGCTTGTGCCGCTGAGGGTGTGGGTATCTGTGAAGCCTGGGTACAGCGCCACCGGCTGGGTGGGGAAGGTGGAGAGGATGTCCAGCCCGGGGGCCATCACATCCAGCGCGGCGCCGTAGTTGCTCATTGAATATCGGGTGTTGAAGCGGTCGGTGGCGCCCACTGCCAGTACCCATGGGAAGGCGGCGGGGTAACTCACCTGACCGTTGTTCTGCCCGGCGGCTGCGATCACCGCTGCCCCGCGCTGATAGGCGTAATAGGTGGCATATTCCAGCAGGCGGCTGGAGCCAAACAGGTTGCCCAGCGACAGGTTGATCACATCTGCGCCGTCGTGATCCACCGCCCACACCAGCGCCTTTGCCACATCAACGTCATCACCGATGCAGGCGCCGTTCACGTTGCCAAGCACGCGCAACGGCAGGATTTTTGCATTCCAGTCCACACCGGCGATGTGCACACTGTTGTCGCCGCTGGCCGCCAGAATGCCCGCCACATGCGTGCCGTGGCCGCACTCGTCCTGCGGGGAGGTGTCGCGCTGGATGAAATCGTAACCGGTCAGCAGGCGGCCTGCAAAATCGGGGTGGGAGGCGTCAATGCCTGAATCAATCACGGCAATGGTCACGCCAGGGGAACCGCGGTAGCCGTTATCCCATGCCTGGGCAGCCTGGATGACGCGCGGCGCCCACTGTTCAGTCCAGGCGGGGTCGTTGGGGTCGTAATCCAGCGCCTGTACGCGGTAATTCGGCTCGGCAAACAGCACACCCTCGGTGGTGGTAAGGATCGAACGGTATTGTTGTTCCTGACCGGCTGGCACGCGCACCACACCCACCTGCAGTGTTGCCAGTTCAGGGGAGACATCGATGAAGGAAACTTTGGAAGGCAGGTCGATGGATTGAAAGGTGTAGCCATCCTTGAGGCCCACCACGATCTCACCCGGGGCAATGTCTGCACGCGGGGCGTCCTGTGGCGCGGAGACAGGCCGCGGCAGCGGGCTGGCCGCGGTGAGCAGGAACAGGCAGGTGAGCAGGATGGACAGCTTGAGGCGCAAGGCAGGCTCCGGGGTGTTCTGTTTCATTATAGCATTCTGACCGGCTGATAATAAATTTCGATGACGATTTCCCGCCATGACCGTCATTGAATAAAGAACGAATGAACGAATGGCAAATCACCCAATCTGGCTTTGCGAACAAGGCGTAGGATGGGTCCGCTTTTGGACCCATCAAGGTGGTGGTCATCAACGAATAGGGAACG
>DAOUGC010000244.1:0-19136 GCA_034429695.1 Levilinea sp. | reverse complement strand
ATGGTCATGCCGGGTGACTCAGTGAACATGGAAGTTGAACTGATCGTCCCCGTGGCGCTGGAGCAGGGCTCCAAGTTCGCCATCCGCGAAGGCGGCCTCACTGTGGGCGCCGGGGTTATCACCAAGATTATCGCTTAAAGGAGAAGCATGGCCAAGCAGCGCATCCGAATTCGCCTCAAGGCGTATGATCACCGGGTCCTCGACCAGTCTGCCAAGCGTATCGTGGAAACTGCTGAACGCAGTGGCGCCCAGGTTGTTGGTCCGGTTCCCTTGCCCACCAAGATCGAGCACTTCACCGTGCGTCGTTCGACCTTTATCGACAAGGATTCTCACGAACATTTCGAGATCCGTACCCACAATCGTCTGATTGACGTGCTGGATCCGGACTCAAAGACCATCGACATGCTGATGCGGTTGAATTTGCCCGCCGGTGTGGATATCGAGATCAAGATCTAGTTGCGGTTTCTTCACAAGCGCGGGTAACCCGCCAGATCAAGATCGTCGCACGGCGCAAGCGGATGGGTCCATCCACTGACCCGGCGAAACGCCAGGTGCGAGTTGAACCAGTCAATCTTGCCCCTTCCCCTCTCGAACCAACCAGGAGAGCGGAAGGGGCAGGGGGCTGAATACAGGCAAGCAGAACGGAAATCGATTCCTTTGCGGAATCTCCATCCTGTGATATAATTTACCGGTTTTTGAACCCGAAAACCCTCCGGGGTGGGTTCTTGTAAGCGGCAGTGCAAGAGGAATCTTGTAGGCGCACAACAAACATTCAGTGTCGCAGCAGATTCTTGACTGCATTGTGTTCAGGGATGATGCAGCCCAGCCCAGGCTGGCAGTCCCGGCGATAAACTCTAAAGGAGAAAACATAAAGATGTTTAAAGGGCTAATCGGCAAGAAAGTCGGTATGACCCAGATTTTCGATGAAACTGGAATTGCCATTCCGGTAACCCTCATTGAAGCTGGGCCTTGCTATGTCACCCAGGTGCGTACGCTGGAACATGACGGTTACTCTGCCGTACAGTTGGGGTTTGACGAAGTCAAGCCCAAGCGTCTGACGGGTGGCGAACTGGGCCATCTCAAGCGCACCAATCTTCCCCCTCTGCGCGTGTTGCGCGAATTCAAATCCAAGAACCCAGAAGTCGAAGCTGGCGCCCAGATCAACGTGGGTCAGTTTGCGGTGGGCGAGCGGGTGGATGTTGTGGGAACCAGTAAAGGTCGTGGTTTCGCCGGTGCAGTGAAGCGTTATCACTTCAAAGGCGGCCCCAAGAGCCATGGTCAGTCTGACCGCTTGCGCGCACCTGGTTCGCGCGGCTCTGGCACCACCCCCGGGCGTGTCTTCAAAGGTTCGCGTGGACCCGGTCATATGGGCGATGATCGCGTCACGGCGCAGAATCTGCGTGTTGTTTTTGTGGATCCCGAGCGCAACCTGCTGGGTGTGCGCGGTGCAGTTCCGGGACCTCGCGGCGGCCTGGTTATTATCAAGGAGGCACGGAAGCAGTAGTGCATTTGCACTGTTTCCATGCCGAAAGGGAGCTAAGTTACTATGTTAGTCGACGTCTTCAACATGGAGGGCAAGAAGGTTGACTCGGTGGATTTGCCCGAGAAGATTTTCGAAGCCCCGGTTTTTGTGGACTTGATGCACCAGGCATACGTGCGGCAGATGGCCAATGCCCGATTGGGCACCCACGACACCAAGGTTCGTGGTGAGGTCTCCGGTGGTGGTCGTAAACCGTGGCGCCAAAAAGGCACCGGTCGCGCCCGCCAGGGTTCCACCCGCGCTGCGCACTGGAAGGGCGGCGGTCGTATTCATACCCCGCACCCGCGCAAGTACACGCAGTCCATGCCGCAGAAAATGCGCCAGGCTGCACTGCGTTCTGCCCTGTCTGCCAAGGCTGCCGAGGCCTGCATTGTGGTGGTGGATGCCCTCACTCTGCCCGAGCCCAAGACCCGCCTGATGGCAAGCGCCTTGAATATTCTGGTCGGCGATGCTTCAGCCCTGATCGTCATTCCCACCAAGGAATCATACGAGATGGTGATCCGTTCAACCAATAATATTCCGGATGCCAAGATTTTGCTGGCAAATTATCTCAATATCCGCGATCTGCTGGGTTATGACAAAGTGGTTATGCCGCTGGACAGCCTGAAAGCAATCGCTGAGCATCTGGGTTAGGAGGAGAGGCCCCATGCCTACTGTTTACGATGTACTCCGCCGACCCCTGGTGACTGAAAAGTCCAATTACCAGGTAAGCAAGCTTCACCAGTATGTCTTTGAGGTTGCCTCTGAGGCCACCCGTGAGATGGTGAAGGATGCTGTGGAAAAAATGTTCGATGTGAAGGTTCTTCGGGTGAACATCATCAATATGCCTGCCAAGCGAACCCGCCGGGCTCGCAGCCGCCGCATGGCCATTCGCCACAGCGGTTTCAAGAAGGCAATTGTCACCCTCGCGCCGGACTCTCGCATTCCGTTCTTTGAGGGAGTAGAGTAATGGCAGTCAAAGTTTACAAACCGACGACGCCCGGTCAGCGTGGCATGACCGGCTATAGTTTTGAGGAGATCACCAAATCTCGCCCCGAGCGCTCCCTGGTTGAACTGCGCAAGAAGCACTCTGGCCGCAATTCGTACGGCCGCGTCACGGTTCGCCATCGCGGCGGCGGCAATCGCCGTCTGGTTCGTCTGGTGGATTTCAAGCGCGACAAGCTCACCATTCCTGCGCGCGTGACCGCCATTGAATACGATCCCAATCGCACCGCCCGTCTGGCGCTGTTGACCTATGCCGACGGTGAGAAGCGCTACATCATCGCCCCGCTCGGTCTGAAGGTGGGTGACACCATCATCTCGGGCCCCACCGCTGAAATTCGCCCCGGAAACAGCCTGCCCATTGCCAACATTCCGGTTGGTACCATGGTGCACAATGTGGAGCTGAAGGAAGGCCGTGGTGGTCAACTGGTGCGCGCCGCTGGCGGCGCAGCCCAACTGCTGGCCAAAGAAGGTGATTACGCCCAGATCCGTCTGCCCTCGGGCGAAGTTCGCCTGGTTCGCCAGGTGTGCTACGCCACCATCGGGCAGGTTGGCAACCTGGATCACGGCAACATCAAATTGGGCAAGGCTGGCCGCAAGCGCCACATGGGCATTCGCCCCACAGTGCGCGGCACCGCCATGACCCCCCGCGACCACCCGCATGGTGGTGGTGAAGGTCGTCAGCCAGTTGGTATGCCGGGTCCCAAGACCCCCTGGGGCAAACCCACGCGTGGATATCGGACTCGCCGCAACAAGAAGACCGATCAGTACATTGTTCGCCGCCGCAATTCGGGCAGCGGTCGCTAACCGCGGGTGAATGGTTCTGATTAAGAGAGGATCGAAATCATGTCACGTTCGTTGAAAAAGGGTCCATTTATTGAGCCCAAGCTGTTGAAAAAAGTTGAAGCGATGAACACCAAGGGCGAGAAAAAAGTCATTCGCACCTGGAGCCGCGCCAGCACCATCTTCCCCCAGATGGTTGGCCACACCATCGCAGTCCACGACGGCCGCCGCCACGTTCCCATTTACGTCACCGATAACATGGTCGGGCACCGTCTGGGTGAATTTGCTCCCACTCGCCACTTCCGCGGTCATGTTGCCGAGAAGTCATCAAAGAGGTAAACCATGGCTACGGATATTCGGGCAAAACTGAGTTACTGTGGGATTTCGGCGCAGAAAGTCCGCCTGGTGGTGGATATGGTTCGCGGCATGCCCGCCAACGAAGCGCTGAATGTTCTGAAGTTCACCAACAAAGCCGCCGCCCGCAAGCTGCACAAGCTGGTGGCATCGGCTGTGGCAAATGCCGAAGAGAATTTCGGCGTCAGCCGGGACGACCTGTATGTCTATCGGATCTCCGCCGATGAGGCTCCCACCCGCAAGTGGCGCCGGTTTGGTGCTCGCGGGCGCTTCAAGCCCCTTTTGCGGCGCCAGTCGCACATCACCGTCGTTCTGCGTGAGAAGGAGTAGGAGTTTTTATGGGAAGAAAAGTTCATCCAATCGGATTTCGGCTTAACGTCATTCGCCCTTGGGAAGGGCGTTGGTTCGCCGAAGGCGCGGATTATCGTGAACAGCTTCACCAGGATTTCGCCATTCGCAAGTTGATCTATCGCGAAACCGAACGGGCTGGTGTCTCACTGGTGGAAGTTGAACGCTTTCCTGGCAAGGTGAAGGTGGTGGTGCATACCGCCAAACCCGGCATCTTGATCGGTCGCAAAGGCGAAGCGGTCAAGAAGATCCGGCAGGAGCTGGAAGCGTTGACCGGCAAGAAAATTGATCTGGAGATCAAAGAGATCAAAACGCCGGATACCGACGCCCTGCTGGTGGCTGCCAATATCGCCGGGCAGATTACCCGCCGCGTCAGCTATCGCCGCGCCATGAAGCGCGCCATTCAGCAAGCCATTCGCCAGGGCGCCAAGGGGATCCGCATTCAGGTCTCCGGTCGCTTGAGCGGCGCTGAAATGGCCCGCACCGTGTGGCTGCGCGAAGGTCAGGTACCGCTGCAGACGCTGCGCGCCGACATTGATTTTGCCCGCACTTCAGCTCACACCACCTACGGCCAGATTGGCGTAAAGGTGTGGATCTACCGGGGTGAAATTTTGCCGGATGTGGAAGAAAAAGTGGAGCCCACCGAGGGCGTCTACGTCAGTGAATAAATACACTGGTAACGGCCAGGATAAGCGAAAGAGGTAGCGATTATGTTAATGCCAAAGCGTGTTAAATACCGCAAGCAAATGCGCGGCCGCATGCGCGGCAAGGCATTGCGCGGCGCGGAAGTCACCTTCGGCGAGTACGGGCTGCAGGCTCTGGAACCCGGTTGGGTTTCAGCCCGACAGATTGAAGCTGCCCGTCGCGCGCTGGTGCGCGTGATGAAGCGCCGTGGTAAGGCGTGGGTACGCATCTTCCCCGACAAGCCCTATACCCACAAACCACCCGAAACCCGCATGGGTAAAGGTAAAGGTAACGTTGAATACTGGGTGGCTGTGGTTCGCCCGGGACGCGTGATGTTGGAAATTGGTGGTTTGCCTGCTGATATCGCCATTGAGGCGTTGGAACAGGCTGCCTACAAGTTCTCCATTAGGACCAAGGTGGTTGCCAGGCTCGATCTGGCTGTGACTGCAGGAGAACAGGAATGAAAACCAAGGAAATCAGAGCACTTAATACGCAGGAACTGAAAAACCGCCTGAATGATGCTCGTCAGGAACTAATGAATCTGCGTTTTCAGGTGGTGGCCGGTCAGTTAACCGATACCAGCCGCCTGCGCCAGACGCGCAAACTCATTGCGCAGTTCGAAACCATCCTGCGCGAACGCGAACTGGATATTGTCCGTCAGGAAGGTGAGAAATGAACAACCGTCGTCGAATGATTGGTGTTGTGACCAGCGACAAGATGATGAAGACTGTCGTTGTGGAAATCACCCGCACCTTCAGGCACCCTGTTTACAAAAAGGTCATTCACTCCACCAAGCGTGTGAAGGCCCATGATGAACTGGCTTGCCGCGTGGGTGATCAGGTGCAGATTGTGGAAAGCCGCCCCCTGTCTCGTGAAAAGCACTGGGTGGTGGAAAGCATTGTGCAGCGCGGTAGCGGTGTTGAGCCGGTGACTGGCGAAGGAGCGTAACATCATGATCCAGCAGGAATCCCGAATTAACGTAGCCGATAACACCGGCGCTCGCGAACTCCTGGTGATCCACATCATGGGTGGTTCCACCCGCCGTTACGGGCATGTGGGCGATGTTGTGGTGGCGACGGTCAAATCAGCCACTCCCCAGGGTTCGGTGAAGAAGAGCGATGTGGTCAAAGCTGTGATCGTACGCTGCTCAAAAGAATGGCGCCGCGACGATGGTTCCAGCATCCGCTTTGATGACAATGCTGCCGTCATCCTGGATGGCGAATCCGCCAACCCCAAGGGCACCCGCATCTTTGGGCCGGTTGCGCGCGAACTGCGCGAAAAAGGTTTTATGAAAATTGTCTCGCTGGCGCCCGAAGTACTGTAACAGCGGCCAGAGAGCAGGAGTGTTAACAGGATGAAACACAAGATCCATAAGGGCGACCTGGTCGAAGTGATCAGTGGGCGTTCTGAAGACAAGGGAAAGCGCGGCGAAGTGATCCGTGTGGAAGCGGATGTGGACCGGGTGGTGGTGCAGGGCGTCAACTTGCGCACCAAGCACCAGCGACAGGTTCAGGCACAGAACCGCACCGTAAACCCCGGCAAGATGCGCTTTGAGGCGCCCGTTCACATTTCCAATGTGATGCTGGTCTGCCCCAAATGCGGCAAGCCGACCCGGGTGGGTCTGAGCCGCGACGGCAACAAGGTAACCCGTGTTTGCAAGCAGTGCCAGGCGCTGCTGGATGATTAAGGATAGCGGAGCGAAACCATGAATAGACTGAAAGAGATGTATATCAACGAAGTCGCTCCCGCCCTGATGAAGGCGTTGAACCTGGAGAATCCCATGCAGGTTCCGGCCATTCAGAAGGTGGTTGTGAACATCGGGTTGGGCGAAGCCCTGGATAACCCGAAGGCTCTGGACGCCGCTGCTGGCGACGTGGCTTTGATTACCGGTCAGAAACCCGTGATCACCATTGCTCGCAAGTCCATCGCCAATTTCAAACTGCGCGAGGGCCGCGCCATTGGCGTGAAGGTGACCCTGCGCGGTGAGAAAATGTGGTCCTTCCTGGACCGCGTGATGAACATTGTGCTGCCCCGTGTACGCGACTTCCGTGGCGTCTCTCCGGATGCCTTTGACGGTCGTGGCAATTACACCCTGGGCCTGCGCGAGCAGCTCATCTTCCCCGAGATCGAGTATGACAAGATCGACCGGGTACGGGGCATGGAGATCACCATTGTGACCACCGCCAAAAACGATGAGCAGGCTGCCCTGCTGCTTCAAATGATGGGCATGCCGTTTAGAAAGGGTTAATGATGGCCAAGAAATCAATGATCAATCGTGAATTGCGGCGGGAGTATCCCAACCAGGTACGTAATCGCTGCCAGATCTGCGGGCGACCGCGCGGTTACATACGCCGCTTTGGATTGTGCCGCATTTGCTTCCGCGAGTTGGCTTTGAAAGGGCAAATTCCCGGCGTCACGAAATCGTCCTGGTAATTGCCCGGAGGAATGAGAATGAGCGTAAACGATCCAATCGCTGATATGTTGACTCGCATGCGTAATGCCATGATGGCGGGTCAGAACGTGACGGCCATGCCAGCTTCCAAGCTCAAGGCCGAAATTGCCCGAATTTTGAAGGAAGAGGGCTTCCTGGAGAGCTATGAAGTGGTGGCTGACGAAACCAAGCCGTCGCATTCGGTTCTGCGGGTGCGTATTAAATTTGTGGGTGAACGACGTGAGCGCCGCCCGGTGATGACCGGTCTGGAGCGCGTCAGTCGCCCTGGTCGCAGGGTTTATACCCGTAAGCAGGATATTCCCTGGGTGCTCTCCGGGATGGGTGTCGCCATCCTCTCCACGCCGAAGGGCGTGATGACCGGACAACGCGCTCGCCAACTGGGTGTTGGTGGCGAAGTCCTGTGCAAAGTCTGGTAGCCCGGGTGCAGGAGGTATGAAACGTGTCTAGAATTGGTCGCATGCCAGTGGTCGTTCCAAGCGGCGTGACCATCTCTGTGAATGGCAGTGATGTGGTGGTGAAGGGTCCCAAAGGCGAAATGAGCCGCACCTTCTCTCCGCTGATCGGCATCAACATGGAGAATGATCCCCAGCAATTGGTTATCACCCGCAACAGTGACAACCCTGCTGAACGCGCGCTGCACGGTACAACCCGGGCTTTAATCCAGAATATGGTGACCGGGGTAAGCGCCGGTTTTACCAAAGTGTTGGAAGTTGAGGGTGTTGGGTATCGCGCTGAAATGAACGGCGCCAACCTGGTGTTGTATGTGGGTTACTCGCATCCCGTCGTTATTGAACCTGAACCCGGCATTTCCTTTGACGTGGACACCAAGACCCGTCAGGTGAAGGTAATGGGTATTGATCGGGAGCAGGTGGGTCAGGTTGCGTCAGATATTCGCAAGATTCGCCCGCCCGAGCCGTACAAGGGCAAGGGTATTCGCTACCAGGGCGAGAAGATCCGCCGCAAAGCCGGTAAGGCTGGTAAGGGTAAGTAGGTGTAGCCATGTCAAAGAAGACTCGAAGTGAAGCTCGTCAACAACGCCATGCACGTGTTCGCAAGCACGTTTCCGGTACACCCGATTGCCCGCGCCTGAACGTTTTTCGCAGCCTGCAGGAGATCTACGCCCAGGTGATCGATGACGAAGCCGGTAATACGGTTGCGTCTGCCTCCAGCGTGGATCATGAACTGCGCGCCAAAGTGGCGGGCCTGTCGAAGACTGAACAGGCCAAGCTGGTTGGTGAACTGGTTGCCCAGCGCGCCAAGGACAAGGGCGTGACCCGGGTGGTTTTTGACCGGGGTGGTTATCGCTACATCGGTCGTGTGAAAGCACTGGCCGATGCCGCCCGCCAGGCAGGCCTGGAATTCTAACAAGACAGACAACAGGTGTTGAGGGCCTGAATTATGGACATGAAGGATTTTCAACCTTTGGAAGATCAGTTCGACGAGCGGGCGATTGAAGTGGCGCGCGTGGCCAAAGTGGTCAAAGGTGGCCGCCGCTTCCAGTTCCGTGTGACCGTCATCGTCGGCGACAACCATGGCCGGGTGGGCCTGGGTATTGGCAAAGCCAATGCCGTGCCCGATGCCATGCGCAAAGCCAGCGATCGCGCCCGCAAAAACATGGTGACTGTTCCGCTGTCTGGCACCACCGTTCCGCACGAGGTGATCGGTGAGACCAGCGGCGCCCGCGTGATGCTCAAACCGGCTTCGGCTGGTACTGGCGTTATCGCTGCGGGTGGTGTGCGCGCCGTTCTGGAGTGCGCCGGTGTGCGTGACATCCTCACCAAATCACTGGGTTCCAACAACGTCTTGAATGTGGTGAAAGCCACCTTCGACGCCCTTGCCCAGTTGAAATCTCCTGAGACCGAAGCCGCTTACCGCGGAAAACCTGTGGCTGAGCTGCTTCCGTACTGGGAACGCCGGAGGAAGAATGGCTGAGAATACCACCACCAAGAAGTTGCGCATCACCCTGGTGAAGAGCGCAATTGGTTATTCGGTTCGCCACAAGGCAACCATTGAAGCATTGGGCTTACGAAAATTACACCAGACGGTGGTTCACACCGACAGCCCGACCCTGCGTGGCATGCTGCGAAAAGTGAATCATCTGGTTAAGATAGAAGAGCAGGTAGAGCAATGAAATTACACGATCTCATGCCAAATGAAGGCGCAAAGAAGAAGCGCAAACGCATCGGGCGTGGGCTGGGCGCCGGTCAGGGTAAAACCGCCGGTCGCGGCACCAAGGGTCAGGGCGCTCGCTCCGGCGAAGGCGGTCACCTGTACCGCCAGGGCGGTAACCTGCCGTTCTACCGCCGCCTGCCGTTCATCCGTGGTGAAGGCTTCACCCCACCCAATCGCGTGGAATACAATGAAGTCACTCTGGCTCAGTTGGGCGGTTTTGCTGCCAACGCTGAAGTGACCCCCGAGACCTTGACTGCCGCCCGGCTGCTGCGCAAGAATGCCAACCCGGTTGTCATCCTGGGTACCGGCGAGATTAGCGTGCCCCTTACCGTGCGGGTTCATCGCGTGACCAAGGGCGCCCGTGCAAAGATCGAAGCTGCCGGTGGCAGCGTTGAGATCATTGGGTGAGTAAACCAATTCTTAAGGAGATTGGCTCATGAAGCGTTCACCCTGGCGCTACCTATGGAAGTCAGAAGATATCCGGAAAAAGCTGCTCATCACGCTCGCGCTGCTGATCCTCTACCGCCTGGCGGCCAACATTCCCGTACCGGGCATCAATCGAGAGGTTCTGGCGGCATTGTCCCAATCAGGTGGCGCTGCCGGTAACCTGTTCAATCTGTTGGATCTGCTGTCGGGTGGTACGGTTTCCAATTTCTCCATCCTGGCGATGGGCGTCTACCCATACATTACCGCGCAAATCATCCTGCAATTGCTGGTTCCGATCATTCCCGCGCTGGAAGCAAAAATGAAGGAAAACCCGCGCGAGGGTCGCCAGTGGATGGAGCGCTGGACTGTCATTCTGACCGTTCCGATGGCTTTCCTGTCTGCCATTGGCCAGATTAATATTTTCAATTCCATGACGGGCGGTCAGTCCATTTTGAATAACTTTGGTTTTAGCGGCGCGGCATTATTGCCAACCATGGCCACCCTGATCTCGATGATCGCCGGAACCATGGTGGGCATCTGGCTGGGGCAGTTGATCAGCGAGTACGGCATTCCCAATCAGGGTCTGTCATTGATCATCTTCTCCGGCATTGTCTCGGGCATTCCGGGCAATCTGCTGAGCCTGCTGGCTGATGAACAAAACGGCTGGTGGTTGCTGTTGTTGATCCTTGCATTGCTGGTTTTGACCATCTTCGCGATTGTGTTCGTCCAGCAGGGTCGCCGCAACGTGCCGGTGCTGTTCCCTGGCCGCCGCATTGGCAACCGCATGTCCATGCCAGTGCGAAGCAACCTTCCTTTGATGGTGAACATGGCGGGTATGATCCCCTTGATCTTCGCCCAGTCCATCATGACCTTCCCTGGTATTCTGGCGAGTTATTTTATGAATTCAGAGACCGAGTGGGTTGGGAATTTGTTCACCGGTGTGTACAACACCTTCAATGGACAGGGTTTCTGGTACTCATTGATTTACTTCCTCATGGTGGTGGCTTTCACCTTCTTCTACACCGACGTGCTCTTCACGCAGCAGAACTATGGTGAGAACCTGAAGAAGCAGGGCGCGCAGATTCCGGGTGTCACCCGGGGCGGGCCCACTCAGAAATATTTGACCCGCGTTCAGCGACGCATCACCCTGCCCGGGGCTTTGTTCCTGGGTCTGGTGGCAGTGCTCCCGTACATCCTCAGCGCTGTCCTGCCCGTCGGCGCACGCCAGTCTGGTTTGCTGCTCATCTCGGCGGCTGGTCTGCTGATTGTGGTGGGCGTGGTTCGCGACACCTTTACCATCATCGAAACCGAGCTGAAATTGCACGGTTACGACGAGAAGTTGATCAGAGGATAAAACAAATGCCGAACTATGTCGTTCTGCTTGGCCCACCGGGGGCTGGTAAAGGCACGCAGGCGCAGATCATCGCCAAGGAGCTGGACCTGGCGCACATCTCGTCGGGTGACATCTTCAGAGAAAATCTGAAGGCACAAACCCCACTGGGTGTTCGGGCACAGGAGTTCATGACCCGCGGCGAACTGGTGCCCGATGACCTGACCATCGCCATGATCCGCGAACGGCTCAGCCGTCCGGATACGGTGGGTGGGGCGCTGCTGGATGGTTTTCCCCGTACGCCTGCACAGGCCAGTGCATTGGGCGACATGCTGGCTGAGCTGGGCGGTGAGGTAAAGATCGTGCCGTATATCTCGGTTCCGGCTGAGGTGCTGGTGGAACGGCTGGGTGGCCGCTGGACCTGCCGCGCGCAGGGCCATGTGTACCACGAGAAGTTCAACCCACCCCAGAAACCGGGTGTGTGCGATCTGGATGGTTCCGAACTCTATCAACGTGACGACGACAAGTCGGAGACAGTGCGCAATCGCATTCGGGTCTACATGGAACAAACCTCCCCGTTGATCGAGTATTATCGCCAGAAAGGCCTGTTGGTTGAAATTGACGGCACCCAGCCGATCGATCGAGTGACCAATGGATTGTTGGCGGCTGTAAAGAAGGCAATGTAATGTCCTGGGAACGACAAATTTCGATCAAAAGCGCCGAGGAGATCGAGATCATGCGCATCGCCGGGCGGATCAACGCTGAAGCGTTGGCTGCCGCCCGCGATGCCATTCGCCCTGGCGCCACAACCGCAGATGTGAATGCGGCTGCCGAAGAAGTGCTGAAAAAGTATGGTGTTGTTTCGCCCTTCAAGGGTTATCCTGGGCCGTATCCGTACCCGGCGTCAACCAACGTGAGCATCAATGACGAGCTGGTGCACGGCTTGCCCGGAAAACGCAAGATCAAAGAAGGCGACATCGTTTCGGTGGATTGTGGCAATGTGTATGAAGGATTTGTCGCCGATTCAGCTTTCACCATCGGTGTGGGTGAGATTTCACCCGCGGCGCAGAAATTGCTTGAGGCCACAGAAGAAGCGTTGTACATTGGCATCAGCAAGCTGATGGTGGGCAATCGGGTGGGTGATGTGGGCGCGGCGATCGAGAGCCATGTCAAGAAGATGGGCTTCTTCGTCCCCATGGAGTACACCGGGCACGGCGTGGGCCGCAACCTTCACGAAGGTCCGTCCATGCCGAATTACGGTGTGCAGGGGCGGGGGATGCTGTTACGGGCAGGCATGACCATCGCGCTGGAACCCATGTTGCTGGAAGGCAACGGCATCACCAGGGTGCTGCCCGATCAATGGACGGTTGCATCATCGCTCAACAAGCTCACCGCCCATTTTGAGCACACTGTGGCAATCACCGAGAAGGGACCGCGAATTCTGTCCGTGCTGGCAGATGGCGCCCCACCGGTGCAGATAGCTGGACATTTCCAGCGCTATACAGTATAATGGCAACTTTGGTCTGCCCATTACGGAATTGTAACCGTTTCAAAGGAGTTGCAGCATGAAAGTATCACCCTCCATCCGCAAGCGCTGCGCTAAATGCAAGATTGTGAAGCGAAGCGGCATTTTGTATGTGATTTGCGAAAACCCAAAGCACAAACAGCGACAGGGATAAGGACTTATGGCTAGAATTGAAGGTGTTGACCTCCCGCGCAATAAGCGCATTGAGATTGCCGTGCAGTATATTTACGGCATTGGCCCCACCCGCGCCCGCCAGATTATTCAGGCGACCAGTGTGAACCCCGATGTGCGCGTCAAGGATATGTCTGAAACAGACGTGAACCTGCTGCGTGAATACATCGCGAAGAATTACACCGTTGAAGGCGATCTGCGCCGCGAAGTGCAGATGAACATTAAGCGCCTGATCGAAATTGGTTGCTACCGCGGGCTGCGCCATCGCCGCAACCTGCCGGTTCATGGACAACGGACCCGCACCAACGCGCGCACGCGCAAAGGTCCCAAGAAGACCGTTGCTGGTCGCGGTCGCCGTCGCGGAGCTGCGAAGAAGTAGTCTTGATCATGAACCGGACTGGGGAGGGGGTACCTTCTCTCCCCCCGCGGCAACCAGTCTGGTGCAGATGCAAAGATTACCTTCAAGTTCTACAGTTAATAGTGAGGTTCTATGGCTCAAAACGTACGTTCAACGCGCCGTACAACGGCCGCGCGCAAAGTGAAGCGAACTGTATCGTCAGCCCAGGTGCATATTTACGCTTCCTTCAATAACACCATCATCACCATCACCGATCAGCAGGGCAACACCATCTGCTGGGGCACCGCCGGTTCGGCTGGGTTCAAGGGTTCCCGCAAGAGTACACCTTTTGCCGCCCGCCTGGCTTGCGAACAGGCCATCAAAACCGCGATGAGCATGGGTGTTCAGGAAGCTGATATCATCGTCAAGGGTCCCGGCCCCGGCCGCGAGAATGCTATTCGTGCCGTACAGGGTATGGGTATCAAAGTTCGCTCCATCTCGGATGTGACCCCGGTTCCGCATAACGGTTGCCGTCCTCCGAAAAAGCGCCGCGTTTAAAAGAGAGAGGAAATCATGGCAAGATATACTGGGCCGGTATGCAAACTGTGCCGGCGAGAAGGTGAAAAGTTGTTCCTTAAGGGAGAGCGCTGCTTCTCCCCCAAGTGCACCATCGAGCGCCGGGCGTATGCCCCGGGCGAGCATGGCCGCGCTGGCCAGCGTGCAGACCGTGTGTCTGACTACGCCCGCCAGTTGCGCGCCAAGCAGAAGGCTCGCCGCGTGTATGGTATTCTGGAGCGGCAGTTCCGCCGCTATTTCGAGATTGCCCAGCGCAAGCGCGGTCTGACCGGTTTCAACCTGCTTCAGACCCTTGAAATGCGCCTGGACAATGTTGTGTTCCGCATGGGTTGGGCTGCCGATCGTTCACAGGCCCGCCAGCTGGTCAACCATGCCCACTTTACCGTCAATGGCCGCAACATTAACATCCCTTCGATGATACTGCGCCCTGGTGATGTGGTTGCGGTTCGCGAGAACTCGCGGAACAACACATTTTTCAAGGAAATGCCCGATTTTGCTGAGAAGCGCATTCCTGCTCCGTGGGTGGAGCGCGATCTGCGCGGTATGACCGGCCGGGTGCTGCGCCTTCCTGAGCGTGCGGAGATTGATGGCAATCTCAACGAGCAGTTGATCGTCGAGTACTACTCTCGATAAGCGCATTCGGTCCGGTGCGCGGGAGTAAATGGTGCACCGGAGAGGAGTGAAACGTGACTGCTTTTGGAAACATGGTAACGCCGAAGGTTGAACGCGACGCAGAAGCTCGCAACTACGGCAAATTTGTCATCAGCCCGCTCGAGCGCGGCTATGGTGTGACGCTGGGCAATGCCCTGCGCCGTGTCCTGCTCTCTTCGCTGGAAGGGGCCGCTGTAACATCGGTTCGCATCACTGATGTGTTGCACGAGTTCAGCGACATCCCCGGCGTGCGCGAGGACGTTATTCAGGTGATGCTGCAGGTAAAGCAATTGCGCATTTTGCTCAACGATGTTGAGAACGCGCACCTGCACCTGGAAGTTCGCGGTGAAGGCGAAGTAACCGCCGCTGACATCCAGACTCCGGCAGAGGTTGAGATTGTCAACCCCGACCTGTACCTGTTCACGGTGGACGATGCCCGCGTGAACCTGGAAGTCGACCTGATCGTCGAGCGTGGCCGCGGATATTCCCCCGCCAATGAGCGCACCGGACGGCTGCCCATCGGTGAACTGCCGGTGGATGCCATCTTTACCCCGGTAAAGCGTGTGAGCTGGAATGTTACATCGGCCCGCGTTGGGCAAAGCACCGCCTACGACAAGCTGATCCTTGAAATCTGGACGGATGGTACCATCACGCCGGAAAAATCTTTGAGCGTGGCATCCAAGATTTTGATCGACCACCTGCGCTTCATCTCTGGCATCAGCGAAGAAATGCTGATCCCCGTATCTGAAAAAGAGGTGACAGGCAGCCGGTTGACCAGTGAAGCCGCAGAGACCCCCATTGAAAACCTGGACCTCTCTGTGCGCGTGTTCAACTCGCTCAAGCGCACCGGCATCACCACTGTGGGTGATGTGCTGGAGCTGCTGGAGAAGGGCGATGAGGCAGTCATGTCCATTCGCAACTTCGGCGAGAAAAGCCTGGATGAGCTGCGCCAGAAGATGCTCGAAAAGGGCTTTATGCAGCCCGAAACAACTGTGGAGTAAGAGAAATGCGACATCATGTTGCTGGTTACAGACTTGGAAGAAACAAAGATCAGCGGATTGGGTTGCGCCGCACGTTGATGCGTCAGCTCTTTACGCATGAAAAGATCCAGACCACGCGTGCCAAAGCCATGGCGATCCGTGGAGAGGCGGAACACCTCATCACCATCGCCCGCAATAGCGGCGAAGGCACCGATGCTCAAAAAGTGCATGCCCGCCGTCTGGTGGCTGCCCGCCTGGGTGGTGACCCTGTGATCGTGAAGAAGCTGTTTGAAGATATCGGTCCCCGTTACGCCAAGCGCAACGGCGGTTATACCCGCATCTTCAAGCTGGGACCTCGCCTCGGTGACTCCGCGGAAATGGTCCAACTGGAGTTGGTTGAAGAATAAACCATCCGGCGGAGTGTCCGGATTGGAATGGCACGTTACCAGATTATTCTTGCTTACGACGGGACGGATTTCCAGGGATTTCAACGCCAGGGAAACCGCCGTACCGTGCAAAGCGTGCTCGAAACAGCGCTAAAAGAGCTGGGCTGGGATGGCAAATCCATCACTGCAGCGGGACGCACCGATGCCGGTGTGCACGCCGCGGGGCAGGTGGTGGTTTTTGACCTGCACTGGAAACACAACACTGAGGATTTATGCGGGGCGCTCAACGCCCGACTGCCACAGGATGTGTCCGTGCGATCAGTCTGCCAGGAGCGGGACGATTTTCATGCCCGTTTTGATGCCCGCCTGCGTCGTTATCGCTACAGTATTTACTGCGAGCAGAAACGCAATCCGCTGTACGACCGGTTCGCCTGGCAGGTCTGGCCTGCGCCAGATGTGGATGCCATGAACAGGGCAGCCGCCGGATTGATCGGCACGCACGACTTTGCAGCCTTTGGCTCACCGTACCGCCCGCAAGGCTCCACCATTCGAACGGTTTTTCAGGCAATCTGGACACCGCTTGAGAATGGATTGCGGTTTGAGTATGCAGCCAATGCCTTTTTGTACCACATGGTGCGCCGCAGTGTGTACCTGATGGCGAAGGTGGGGCAGGGACGGCTGGAGCCCGAAGCAGTGAGTGGCGCGTTTGAGAAAGATGCGCCCACGCTGCCGCCCGGTCTGGCGCCCGCCTGCGGGTTGACCCTGTGGGAAGTGCGCTACCAGTGGAGTGAGCAGGAACAACAATTGATCATGGAAAACGAGGCTATTCGAACCTTTTTAGCAAGTGGAGATCGTGACTGTGGAAAAAACCTACGTCATTAAAGGGACCGCCGAGGCGCAATGGTTACTGGTCGATGCAACTGACCAGTCGCTTGGTCGTCTGGCTACCCAAATTGCAAGATATCTGATGGGCAAACACAAACCCAACTTCACCCCCGGTGTTCAGATGGGCGACTTCGTGATTGTCATCAACGTCGAAAAGCTGCGCTTCAGCAACAAGCGCCTGGTTGACAAGATGTACTACCGGCACTCGAATTACCCCGGTGGTCTGACCGAAACCAGCCTGAAGGATATGCTGAACACTTATCCCGACCGCGTCATTCGCCGGGCAGTGTGGGGCATGTTGCCGCATAACAAGCATGCCCGCGCGCTGATGAAGCGTCTCAAGGTTTATGCCGGTAGCGAACATCCGCATCAGGCGCAGAACCCCCAGCCGGTGAAGTAAAGGAGCACGAGAATGGCAGTACAGTATTTTGAAGGTGTTGGACGCCGAAAAGAAAGTTCAGCCCGGGTGCGTGTTTCGAGCGGCAACGGTGTGTTCATTGTCAACGAAAAGGGCCTGGAAGAATACTTCACCCGCGTGGGTGATGTGGAAGCCATCCTGGCTCCTCTGGCTGCTGTGGGTTACGAACGCGGAACCTATGACATCACTGTCAAGGTGAACGGCGGCGGCGTGACCGGGCAGACGGACTCAGTGCAACTGGGCCTGGCCCGTGCATTGGTCAAGATGAACCCCGATCTGACCTCATCGCTGCGCAAGGGCGGTTTCCTTACCCGCGACCCGCGCATCAAGGAACGCAAGAAGCCAGGTCTCAAACGCGCTCGCAAGGCACCCACCTACACCAAGCGCTAAACCTGACCCTGTTGTTATTGTTTTGACTTCCAACCACAGAGGGCGCCGATTAGGCAGAGGAATCCTGATGGATCCAGCTCTGCGTGATCTGCGACCTCTGTGGTAGAGGTTTAATGGGGAATATTTACATGGACCTCGTTAATATGAAAAAGTTTGAAGGAATTACCCTGCTTGGCCTCGGCTGCGGCGATACGGACCAGTTAACGCGTGAGGCATGGAACTGGCTGAGCCACCTGGATGAGGTGCATTTGCGCACGCGCCAACACCCAACCGTGGCTGGGCTGCCCGCCGGTCTGGTGATCCATTCTTTTGATGAGCTTGTTCAACAGGCTGAATCCTTGGAAACAGCGCAGGCAAGCATGGTTGAACGCATTCTGGAGCTGGGAAAACGTCCAGGGGGGGTGACCTATGCGGTTCCAGGAAATCCCATGCTGGCTGATGCGGTGTGTGCTGAGATCGCCCGGCGTGTGGAGCAGGATGGTATAGCCCTGCAGATCATTGCTGGCGTGTCCTTTTTGGAGCCAACCTTAACCGCGCTTGGGCTGGGTGCATCTCCACAATTTACCCTGGTGGATGCCCTGGAACTGGCAGAAGCGCATCACCCGGTTTTTTCACCCTCCACGCCAACCTTGATTTGGGGCATCCATTCGCATGCCGTGGCAGCCCGGGTTATAAACACCCTCAGCACGGTTTATCCACGTCAGCATCCGGTGCGGTTGGTGCATGCTGCCGGTACTGCCAATCCAATTGTTGAGGATTTACAACTGGGTGGGATTGATCACAGCCAGCATATCGGCGGGCAGAGCATATTGTATGTACCCCCTCTGTCTACGGATGGGTCGTTTGAAGCCTTTCAGGAGTTGATCGCTCATTTGCGCGCGCCTGAAGGCTGCCCGTGGGACCGCAAGCAAACCCACCAGACGCTGCGCACCAATCTGCTCGAAGAGACGTACGAAGTCCTGTCTGCGCTGGATGCCAATGACCCGGCGGCCATGCAGGAGGAATTCGGCGATCTATTATTGCAGATCGTGCTGCACGCTCAAATTGCCAGTGAGTACGGTGAGTTCACCATGGAGGAGGTTATCCAGGGAATCCACCGGAAACTGGTGCGGCGGCATCCGCATGTATTTGGCGACGTGGCTGTGAGCGGCTCGGGGCAGGTGATCCAGAACTGGGAAAAGATTAAAGATAATGAACGGAAACAAACCGCCCGGCAAAACGGTGCAGAAAAGGTCAAGGGCCTGTTGGATGGTGTGCCGGTCAGTTTGCCAGCATTATCTTATGCCCAGTCCATTCAGGACCGCGCCAGGCGGGTTGGGTTTGATTGGTCAGAAATTGAGCCGGTGATCGGCAAGGTGCGCGAAGAACTTGACGAAGTGCTATCGGCGCCGGAGGAACGCAGGGAGGCCGAGCTGGGCGATTTATTGTTTGCCGTGGTCAACCTGGCACGCTGGTACAAGGTGGACGCAGAGACTGCTTTGCGCCTGACCGGAGCCAGGTTCCGCAAGCGTTTCTCGCATATTGAAGAACGCGCCCGCGAAAGTGGAAAGCATCTCAGTGAATTTACTCTGCAGGAACTGGATGTATGGTGGGATGAAGCAAAACGGCTGGAGTAACTGAACTGCCCCCCATAGGGTAGACAAAAAAAGAAAGCGGCCTCCGGGCTAAGTGGACAGGCACCTGACTTGAGCGGGTGTCTGTCTTGTTTTCAATTGTATCCGTTCATGGTTGAAGAAGTGGATATATT
>DAOUGC010000243.1:0-3316 GCA_034429695.1 Levilinea sp. | reverse complement strand
CCAACCGATGCCGCCTGTTCCTGTGCCCCCCTGGCCACCCCCTGAATGGAATGAGTCATCTGATCCACAGAAAGAGCGGCTTTGTTGAGCGAAACCGACTGCTGCGAAGTTCCACTGGATACCTGCTGGATCATTTCAGACAGAGGCTGGGCAGCGGCGCTGGCTTCGGTGGCGGCCCTTCTCAGCTCATCCACAGCAGCGGTCAGGCGCACCGCGTTCCGGGCCACATCTCCGATGGCTGCACGCAACCCGTTCACCATGTTGGCAAACGCGTTGCCGAGCCGATCCTTGCCGGAGCGCGGCTTCACCTCAACCCGCAGATCGCCATCCGCCAGCCGGTCGGCTACATGCGCCATTTCCTGAATGTAATCCACCATGTCGTCAAATGCCGCCGACATCACGCCGATCTCGTCCTTGCCGCGGATATTGAGGTTAACGTCAACATCACCCCGGGCAACCTGCTGGGCTGCTGCAGTCAGCCTGACCATGGGCGCGGCGATGCTGCTGGAAACAAAAAATGCCAGCGCCGCCACCAGCATGGCTGAGCCCACTGCAACCAGCATAATCAGGCTGCGGATGCGCCGCACTGACTGGTAAGCCTCCTGCTCATCCTGTTCAACAATGACCGCCCAGCCCTTTTTTTCAATGGGAGCATACGCACCGATCACATCCACGCCGCGGTAATCGGGGTAGGTGTCAACACCGCTCTCCCCATCCAGCGACCTGACGGCGGCAACTGACTCCACCTGCTGCACCAGTTCTGCATCAGGGATGAAACGCGAAGGGGTCACAAAAATACCGTCGCGGTTGATGATGTACGCTTCGCTGGTATCCCCCAGCACCAGTTCAGACATCATGTTGGCGAGCTGACTGGTGGGGATGGTGGCAATTGCCACACCAACCATGTGCTCCTTATCATAAATGGGTGTTGCCACGCTGATTACCACATTGCCGGTGACGCGCGATTTAATCACCTCGGATATGGATGAGTTGCCCGATATGATCGCTTCCTGTACATAATCGCGGTCGATCAATTGATAGCTCCCGCCATCGGTGGAACCCACGCTTTTGCCGGTCATATCAACCACCAGCATGCTCTCGTAGATCCCCCATTCTTCATGGTACATGGCAAGCGCCTCGTTCACCTGTCGGGGATCCATCGATTTAATGCGTGCCGCCCCTGCCACCACGCGGATATCCTTTACACGTTCATTGAACCAGCGGTCCAGGGTGTGCGCCTGGATGACGGTGGCCCGCTCCATCTCCCCCTTGATGCGACTTTCCAGTTCCTTCTGGCTCTCCAGAAAGGTGACCAGCCCACCGACAAACAGCGGGACGAGCGCAATGGTCAAAAACAGAAACAGCAATCGTGCGCGGAGAGAGTCAATAAAACGTACATTGCCCGTCCCCCAGGATTTCATCCGTGCAAAAATACTCAAGTCCATCAAACCCTCCAGCAGAAATTATGAATCTCCGTTCAGGAATTCGGCTTGCTCTGGTATCCATATGATGATTTGGCATCACAGGTCGGATTAACTCCGTTATAAGGTACCCCATCACAGCTCGATCTGGCTATAAGGAAGTAATGAATTTGTAATAAAAAAGGTATAAACACGTTTACCCGACATGGAGATCAAAAAACCGGACGCCGTTCGGGCGTCCGGTAAGGGTAGATTTCCGTTGGATGCTAATGCCGGCCGTTGCCGCCCACAGCCACGGGGGCTGTGTCGCTCGGGGTCGCTTCTCCGTCCAGCTTGAAGCGGTCCACCACCTGCTGCAGCAAGCCCGCCATCTCTGCCATGCCCTGCACCGATGCCAGCATCTCCTCCACCTGGGCGTTCATCTCCTCGGTGCTGGCGCTCACTTCCTCAATGGCTGCGTTGTTCTCCTCGCTCACACTGGCAATCGACTCAATCGAGTGGCTCACTTCGGTCGCCCCTGCCGCCATCTCCTCCGTCGCCGCGGTGTTCTCTTCCACCACCGCCGATACGTTGTCCATCGCGCTCACCAGGTCGTTGGCTGCCCGCGCCATCTCCGCGGCTGCGTCCGCCGCCAGTTGCGCCTCGCTGCTCACCGACTCGGCTGCCTGCAGGATCTCCACCAGCGCCGCCCCCGCCTGGTCTGAACGCTGCGCTCCACGGTTCACTTCCACCGTGCTGTCGCTCATCGCCTGCACCGCCTCGCGCACCGTGCGCTGGATGTCTCCGATCAGCACCCCGATCTCGCGCGTCGCCAGCGCAGAACGCTCTGCCAGCTTCCTCACCTCATCCGCCACCACCGCAAACCCCTTGCCGTGCTCGCCTGCCCGCGCCGCTTCGATCGCCGCGTTCAGCGCCAGCAGGTTGGTCTGACTGGCGATGTCCTCAATCGTCTCCAGGATCGCCCCGATCTTCTCGGAGCGCCTGCCCATCTCTTCCACCTTCTCCGACGACAGACCCACCCGTTCACGGATGATGCCCATGCCCGTCACCACTTCCTCCACCACCCGCGCCCCCTCCCGCGCGCTTTCCGCTGCCCGCTGGCTGTCGCGCCGCACCGAGCCGGCGTTCTCCGCCACCTGCTGGATGGATGTGGTGATCTGGCCCGTCACCTGGCTGGCCTGCCCCACCGATGCCGCCTGTTCCTGTGCGCCCTTGGCGACACCCTGTATGGCATTGGTCATCTGATCCACCGAGGCTGACGTGCGTGTGACCGCCTCGGTTTGCTGCGCTGAGCCGCGCGCCACCTGCTGGATCGTCACCGCGATCTGGTTGGTGGCCCGTCCGGCGTCATCGGCTGCACCCGCCAGTTGCTTTGAGGCTTCCGTCAAGCGCCGTGACCCCTGCGCCACCTGGCTGACGGCCGTGCGCAGCCCGTTCACCATGTTGGCAAATGCATTGCCCAGGTGATCCTTGCCAGAGCGCGGCTTCACCTCCACCCGCAGATCGCCATCTGCCAACCGGTCGGCTACATGCGCCATTTCCTGAATATAATCCACCATGCTGTCAAATGCGGCTGCCATCACCCCAATCTCGTCCTTGCGGTGAATGTTGAGGTTGACATCAACATCACCCTGGGCGACCTGCTGGGCCGCTCCGGTCAGTTTGACCACCGGCGCAGCGATGCCGTTGGAGATGAGGATGGACAATACCGCCACTGCAATTGCCGCCAACAGGATGATCCCGATACTGATGGTGAGCATGTTCCGGGCGGCGGCGTAAGCCTCGTTCTGGTCCTGCTCAACGATCACGCCCCAGCCCTTGACCGGGATGGGGGCATAAGCGCCAATAACCTTGGCGCCACGGTAATCCTCATATTCCTCAACACCGGTTTGGCC
>DAOUGC010000242.1:0-6360 GCA_034429695.1 Levilinea sp. | reverse complement strand
CGCGGCTCGGCCATTGCCCTGCGCGACGTGTACCTGGTGACCGGGCAATGGCTGGTAAAAACCTCGTCCGGCAAGACAGCGCGGCTTGCCAACCGCGATAAATACCTGCGCGCCATTGCCGGTCTGCCGGTGGGCGGGGAAACAGGAGAAGCCTGATGCAAGAACAAAAAGAACGTCCCGTGGTGGTGTGCCTGTGCGGGTCAACGCGTTTCCCGCAGGCGTTTCAGGATGCCAACCTGCGTGAAACCCTGGCAGGGCGCATTGTGCTTTCGATTGGGTGTAACATGCGCGACGATGAAGTGTTCGCCGGTATGCCGGAGGATGAATTGCGTGAGATCAAGTTGCGCCTCGATGACCTGCACAAACGCAAGATTGACCTGGCGGATGAGATCCTGGTGCTGAACGTGGGGGGATACATCGGGGACAGCACGCGCAGTGAAATTGAGTACGCCCGTGCGCACGGCAAACGTGTACGCTGGCTGGAGGAATAAAAACAGGGCTGTCCGAAAAATGGGCAGCCCTGATAATTTTTGTTACTTCCCTGAAATTGCGCTTAAAAATTCCTGCCTCAATGCTGCGTCAGTGCGGAACTCGCCCAGCAGGGTGCGGGTGACCATGTTGGAGTCCTGTTTCTTCACGCCGCGCATCATCGAGCACATGTGCTGGCCTTCCACCACCACGGCCACACCACGTGTCTGCAACGTATTCTGCAAAAATTCAGCGATCTCGCCCGTCATGCGCTCCTGTACCTGCAGACGGCGCGCGAACATGTCAACGATGCGCGGTATTTTGCTCAGGCCGATCACCTTGCGGTCAGGCAGGTAAGCCACGTGTGCCCTGCCAAAAAACGGCAGCATGTGGTGCTCGCACAGGCTGTAGAACTCAATATCCTTCACCACCACCAGGTCAGAATAATCCACGTTAAAAATGGCGCCATTGATTAACTTCTCCGGGTCGGTGCGGTAACCGGATGTAATCTCGTCGTACATGCGCGCCACGCGGTGGGGGGTCTTCAGCAGCCCTTCACGCGATGGGTCCTCGCCGATTTCGGTCAGAATGTCCTGTACAGCCAGTTCAATGGAACCGCCATTTTGAGCGGTTTGAAACAGGCTTTCATCCAATCGAAAAGTGGTGATGGTTTCTGCCAGTTCTGGCAGGTGATTTTTTGTGGTCATGTCTACCCTCCTCATCGTATTTATAAGCGTAGTATAAGGTTTGTATAATATTGAAACCACTCTTTGCATAACCTTTGAGTGGATAATGACGGAGGAAGATTAGCGTTTCTGAGTGAATGATCATTTCAGTCGCTTTTTCGTTATACTTTGGGGAAGTAATTATTCTCTTCCATTCCACATATTCATCCTATAGGAGGCATCATGGCAGTTCGTATTGTTGCTGATACCACCGCCGGTCTGCCGTTGGAGTTTGCGGCGCAACACGGCATTCCCATCCTTCCACAGATCGTGATATTTGGCGAAGAGTCCTATCGGGATGATTGCGACCTGGACACCGCCACCTTTCTCAAAAAGCTCAAAGCAGCGGCAACGCTGCCCAAAACCGCCGCACCGCCGCCGGCGTTGTACGTTCCCATCTATAAGGAATTGGTCGAAGCCGGTCACAGTGTGCTTGTGATCACACCATCAGCCGATGTTTCGGGTACTTACCGCAGCGCCTTGGTCGGGCTGGAGGATTTCCGTAATACCCATCCGGAACACGCCGGGGCGGATATCCGCGTGTGGGATTGCCGCATTCTGGCGGGTCCCATGGCTGAACTGGTTCAGCGCGCGGTGGCATGGGCAGAGGCAGGTGATTCCATGGACGCCATCCTGACGCGGCTGGAGGAAATGAAACCCAAAACGCGGGTGTTTTTGATGGTGGACACGCTGGAATATCTGCAAAAGGGCGGGCGCATCGGTGGGGCGCAGGCGCTGGTGGGTACGTTGTTGCAGATCAAGCCCATCCTGCATGTTGAGGATGGTCGCCTGGGTGCAGGGGAAAGCCAGCGTACACAGCGTAAAGCCATGGCGCGCATCTGCGAGCTGGCAGTGGAAGCCTGGCAGCGTGGGGCGCAGGGTTTGTGTGTGATGCACGCCGCCGCGGAGGAAAATGCAGCGCGGTTGGCCGCCGATATTCAAAGGCAGCTCGGTTTGCCTGAGTTGCCGGTGTATCTGCTGCCGCCCGCCATCGTGGTGCACGCCGGGCCGGGGGTGCTGGCGGTGGGGTGGATCGAGCCGTGAGGTCGAAGTTGTTTTTCCTCCCCTGACTTGTGAAGCAAATAAAAACGGTGGGTTCAAAAAGCATGACCCCGTCGATGATGGGGATCAATGGTTAATCGGCGGGCTGGAACTACACCAGCCCGCCCTACAAAAACATTGGCGTATCGGGGCCGGTTTTGAACCCGCCGTTGATGGGGATCAATGGTTAATCGGCGGGCAGGAATTACACCAGCCCGCCCTACAAAAAACGATTAGCAAATTCATGTAGGGCGGATTGGTGTTCTTCCAATCCGCCGCTTATTTAATCGATGAATGGTGGGGCCGCAGTTTTTTCCTCCCCTGTTTTGCGCAGCAAAACGGGGGAGGTGGTGACGGATAAACCGCAGGTGAATCCGTCACCGGAGGGGGTGCTTTGAGATTCAAATCAAAACGGTGGGTTCAAAAAGCATGAACCCGTCGATGATGTGGATCCATGGTTAATCGACGGGTTGGAAGCACACCAGCCCGCCCTACAAAAAACTTTTTTTCTATACCCCAATTTGAGCACGGGTGCGCATGTAATGCAACACATGCTGGCGGCTGAGCAACCCGCGGATCAACCCGGCGCCGTCGATCACCGGGATGTGCGCCACTTTGGCGTCATCCATGCGTTCCAGCGCGGCCACCAGCTCCATATCCGGGTAAACCGCCACCAAATCCGAAATCGGTTCCATGATCTGCTTGATGGTGACGCTTTCCCACATCTGGCGCGGCACCTTTTGTACATCGCGCAATGTCACCAGACCATCCGGGCGGCCATCCAGGTCGGTATGCACCAGGAAGGCGTCCTCACCGCTGCTGGCAACCCGGTCGTTCACCAGCCGTTCCAGCAGCATCGATCCCGGCACGCTGGGCACGCTGGTGTCCATCACCTGTGACACGCGCACCCCTGAGAGCATCTCGCGCATGGTAAGGTGCGAGTTCACGCTTGCAGCGGCATTTTGCAGGAACCAGCCGATGAATGCCAGCCACGCGCCGTTGAAGAGATCGCCCCTGAAAATGGTAAAGATGCCAAAACCGATAAACCCAAATGCAACCACCTGACCTGTTGTAGAAGCGATGCGCGTTGCCCGCCGGTAGCTGCCGGTGATCTTCCATACCACGGCGCGCAGCACGCGCCCGCCGTCCAGTGGAAACCCAGGGATGAGATTAAATAACCCCAATGCCAGGTTAATCCTTGCCAGCCATACGCCCGGTGCAGCCAGAACAGGAACGTCGCGCGCCAGTATCCAGGTAAGCCCGAACAATCCGGCAAGACCCACCGAAACCAGCGGTCCTGCAATGGCAATCCAGAATTCATGCCCGGCTTTGCGCGGCTCTTTTTCCACCTGTGCCACACCGCCGAACAGGAACAGGGTGATGCCCCTCACCGGAACCTGGGTGCGCTGTGCCACCCAGGCATGACCCAGTTCGTGCAACAACACGGACAGGCCAAACAAAATACTGGTGACAATGCCAAGGACCACAGCGGGTGTGCCGCGCAGGCTGGCATACTCTTGAGGAAAGTAGCCCATCGCCAGAGACCAGGCCACCAGAAAGAATATCGCAAACCAGCTCAAATGCAAACGGATGGGGATGCCCCACACTCTGCCGATTAATAGTCCAGATTCCATCCTGTTTTCTCCATTCCCGGATCCCCCAACCCGACCGGAATAATCCACTAATTATTATGAATTTTATAATATATATTGAGCAGAGTCAAAAGATTATCCAAGGATTTGGGGATGGAAATATTGGACGTAAATTTGACCGGGATTGTAAATTAAATTATGATGAATATATCGTCTTTACCGGGAGGGCTTATGGGTTATTCAATCGATCCACACACATCCATCGGCCAGGTCCATTTACAGGTAAATGACCTGGCAGGCTCGGTGGCATTTTATGAAACCTCACTCGGGTTGACGGTGCAGGGCAATGACGGCAGACGGGCCGAGCTGGGCGGGCAGGATGGGTCGCCCTTTTTGCGTTTGACCGGCAACACGGACGCGCGTCGCGTGCGCCGTGTCACCGGGCTGTATCATTTTGCCGTATTGATGCCCGACCGGTTGGCACTGGCGACCGCGCTCAAAAGACTGGTGGAGACACGCTCCATGTTGCAGGGCGCTTCTGATCATGGGGTGAGCCTGGCGCTGTACCTGGCAGACCCGGATGGAAACGGGATCGAGATCTATGCCGACCGCCCGAGGGATGAATGGCCGCTGGAGAGCGACGGGACGCTGAAGATGATATCGGACCCGCTCGATCTGCGTGCGCTGCTGGAGGAGGCCGGTGAGACTGGCGATGGTGTACCTGCCGGGACGCGCATCGGGCATGTACATTTGCAGGTGTCCGATCTGGCACAATCTGAGGCGTTTCATGCCGGGTTGCTGGGTTTCGATGTGATGCAACGCTGGGCTGGCTCGGCGTTGTTCCTGTCAGCGGGGGGGTATCATCACCATATCGGCATGAATACATGGGCAGGGGTGGGCCTGCCGCCTGCTCCCCCCGAAGCCACCGGCCTGCTGTGGTACCGGCTTGACCTTCCGGCTGATGCGCGGGATGGCTTGCTGGAACACCTGCGTTACAACCGGGTGGGTATGCGCGAAATTCCCGAAGGCATGTTGATCAAGGACCCTTCGGGAATAGGTGTGGTGATATCCATTGACACAGCAGGCTAACACCCGGTGATTACATCACCTGCAAACGGACCCTTCACCCCGGCTGTCACCCAACCGGGGTGAATTTGCATGGGGGGTGAGCTTGCCAGTTCGCCGTCCACCAGGCAGGCTTGCATGTGCGCCGGGCAAAAGGCGATATATTCAGCCAATGAGGAGTATGGCGGCAGGGGGTGCAGGAAGGTCCAGGCCGCATCTTCAACACATCGGTTGCCGACGCGAACCGAATAATGCCACGCCAGCCCATTGTGGGGACATACCGTGCGCAGGGTGGTGGGGTGCAGGTATTCCATTCGTACATCTTCTGGCGGAATAAAGTAAATTGGTGGATGCCCCAGCTCCACCAATCGCAGCGGGCGGCGAGAATCGGCGATGACAATATTGTTGAAGATGACCTGAACGTGATGCTGAACGACCTCGAGACGAGGCGGGCAAGGATATTCCCACACCGACTCGCTAGCATGATTACTGTTTGATGCAACCAATTTTAACAGCTCCCTTTCAATGGCTCTGCAAGGATGGCTAAAGGGCCATTGCATCCATTATATGAGGAGCAAGGGTGAGGAAAAGGGTACGTAGAAGGTTTGCAACTATTGGCAGGGGGCGCTGCCGCTGTCCAGTACCTCGCCGCTGGCACTGATGAACTGCCATTCATAGTGGTCGGGGTGAAGCGCCAACGCCAGCACGCCGTGAACGTTATCCAGACGGAATTCTGAATTGGGTTGCGCGCTGCCAAAAGGCCGTAGATACCCGCCGCCGGTTCCCACCACAAACTGGCGCAACCCGGCTTCCACCGGTTGACCAGCGGCATCCAGTGGGGTAAAGCGTTCATAGTCATGATCGTGTCCGGCCAGCACCACTTCAACCCCTGCAGCCGATAGTGACTGCCAGATGGCGTCAATCCAGTAAGTGCTACCGGCCAGGCCGGATGACCAGCGCGGATGGTGCATGTAGGCTGCCTGACAACGAGTTTCACCATTTGCCCGGGATAATTGTGCGGCAAGCGCAAGGTCCTCCTGCAGCCACAGCACCTGTTCTGAGGTGGGCCCGCAAGCCACCCAGGCGCAGTTGGTGTTCAACACAGCAATGTGCCATGCGCCCAGGTCATAGGAGTAGTACCCTTTGCCTGCTTCTCCAGCCGCCGGCCCAAAATAGTTAAAATAGCCCGCGCCGCCGGATTTGTATTCATGGTTGCCGATGGCCGGTCGGGTGATGGGCAGGAACTGTCCCCATGAAGGGTGATAGCATTGCTGGAATTCAGCATCCGTGCCGGTTTCGTAGGCGGTGTCGCCTGCAGCAAACACGGCTGCCTCGGCTCCTTCAGGAAGGGCATCCAGAAACGCCCTGATCTGCGCCGCGGTCTGGTCATCGGCATCAACGCCGCACTCGGCAATGTCTCCGGCGCCGATCAGATGGGCAGCCTGCGGGGTGGGCGTGTGGGTGGGCGA
>DAOUGC010000241.1:0-1927 GCA_034429695.1 Levilinea sp. | reverse complement strand
AAGGACTGGGTATAGCGCACTTCCTCTTTGCGCGGGCGCGGCAGGTCCACCGGCATGTCCAGTTGAATGCGCCCCGGGCGCTGGGTGAACACCAGCACGCGGTCTGAGAGCAGCAGCGCCTCGGAGATGGAATGGGTCACCATCAACACGGTCTTGCGCCTCTGCTGCCAGATCTCCAGCAGCTCCGCCCCCATGTGTTCACGGGTCAGCGCGTCCAGCGCACCAAACGGCTCGTCCAGCAGCAACAGGTCAGGGTCGTGGATCAATGCCCGCGCGATGGCCACCCGCTGCGCCATGCCGCCGGAAAGATCCTGTGTCCAGGTGTGTTCAAACCCCTGCAAGCCGATTAATTCCACAAGCTCCTGCGCCCGCTGGCAGGCTGAAGCCCGATCCACGCCCATCAACTCAAGCGGCAGGGTGATGTTCTCGATCACCGTGCGCCACGGCATCAGGTTGGCCTGTTGCGAGACGTACCCAATGCGCGGGATGCAATTGTTGCTGCACGGTGAGAAGAACACCTCTCCGCGGGTGGGTTTGACCAGCCCCGCCAGCACGCGCAGCAGGGTACTCTTGCCGCTGCCGGATGGACCCAGCACACACACAAACTCCTGCTCCGCCAGTGAAAACGTCAGGTCTTCCACTGCACGCAGCCCGCCGTTGCCGTTGGCAAAGGTCACGGAAAGATGTTCAACATCCAGTACGGTTTGTGCAAGCGTGTCCATCAAAATCCATTCCAGCCCGGTCAGGGCAGATAATCGTTGCTGAACGCCCCATCCAGGGGGAGGTCCTGATTGAGCAGTTCCATGCGGCGCAGAATATCGTGCATGTTCTGCCATGCCTGTGCGTCAGAATACCCCAGGGTATCCGCCTTCCATAATTCAATCGACTGCGCCAGCACCTGCTTTTGCACGCTTTCATCGGCCTGGGCAAGGTTCTCAACATACTTCTTGCTGATCTCGTACGCCCCGTCAGGGTCGGCGATGACATCTTCAATGCCCTTGAGCGTGGCAGCCACCATGGCGCGCACCAGTTCGGGGTTCTCCTGCAGCGTCTTTTCGTTTGTGATCAAGCCGTTGCCCACCAGGGGCAGGTAATCAGCGGTCTGCAGCAGGTCGACATCGTAGCCCTGGGCGCGCAACTGCACCGGTTCATTGGCAATGTACACCACCACGGCGTCCTCGGTTCCGGCTGCCAGCGCTTCCACCTGATTGAACCCGATGGTATCCAGGGTCACATCGCTCTCCTGCAGCCCGCCGGCTTCCAGCAGCGCGCGCAGGCCAATGTAACTGGCGCCGTACAACACAGGTGTACCGATGCGTTTTCCCTTGAGGTCAGCCGGCTGTTGAATGTTCAGTTCAGCCTGAGAAGCCACACCCACCGGGAACTGGTGATACCATGCCATCACATAAACCACGGGCAAGCCCTGGGCGCGGCCCAGCAGCACCTGCTCGCCCGAGACCACGGCAAACTGCAACTCATCCGCGCCGGTCAGCGCCACCGAGTCGGTTTCAAAGCTGTAATCAATGCTCACATCCAGACCGGCTTCGCGGTAGTAGCCCTTCTCAATGGCAACATACAACGGGGCAAACTGCACATTGGGGATGTATCCCACCGGCAGGCGCACCTTGATCAGTTCAGCAGGCGCAGCAGCGCCTTCCCCACCCGTTGCTTCTTGGGGAAGGGGGGCGGCAGCCGGGGTACAGGCAGCAAGGATGAAGGCGACCAGCAATAGTGTGATAAGAGTACGTTTCATGGTTTCTCCCTGTCATTCGGTGCGGCGCTGCCAGCGCAGCAGATGATGTTCGGCGCGTATCACCGCCGTGTAAAGACCCAGCGCCAGCCCCACCAGGGTGAGGATGGCAGCGAAAACCAGCGCGGTGTCAAACTGACCGCGCGCAACGTTGATCAGAAAGCCCAGCCCGCGGTC
>DAOUGC010000240.1:0-19457 GCA_034429695.1 Levilinea sp. | reverse complement strand
TGCAACCGGGTGGAGATCCACTGCGACCCGGCCAATGGACGTTCGGCGGCGGTGCCGCGCAAGCTGGGGTTTGTGCACGAAGCCACCCTGCGCCGGCGCTATCCGTTTCACGAGCGCCTGACCGACCTGATGATGTGGACCTTGTTTAAAGAGGATTATCACAAAAGCCCGGCAGCCGAGGTGGAGATCGAGGCGTTTGACGCTGCCGGACGGCAGATCATATAGAGTTGATAGAATTTGACATATGGCAGGTAGTGCGCTCCCGTCTTGCAACCGCATGACGGGAGCGTTTTTGGTTGCGCCGATAAAAGCTCCCCGGAATAAACAATTGAACATTCCCGCCGGACCAAAAGCGCAGGGAATGTCACTTTTTGGCTGCTGGTGTATCCAACCAGTACGATATATTAACGGCATTCAAAAAGGATGGATGAGATGAACTGGTTAAATGAAGGTGGTATTGACCGCGTAATTCGCGTGGTGATTGGACTGACCCTGCTGGTACTCGGTTTTGGCGGCTTTGTGGGCGGTACGCTGGGGTTGGTGTTTAAAATCGTTGGTTTTATCCCGTTGATTACCGGTCTGGTGGGTTTCTGTCCGTTGTACTCACTTTTCCGCATCAATACGCTTGGAAAGAAACCGGTGGGGAACTAAGGGATCATTTGGGGTTGCTGACGAACACCCCGCTGGTCGGGGTGTTCGCATATTGAGAAGAAGGTGAACATTGGGTAACTCTCACGATGAAGAGTGGAGCATTGAAAAACTGAAGAACCATCCACGTCCGGTGGTGATTGACTTCTGGGCGCCGTGGTGTGCCCCGTGCCGTGCGCAAACCCCCGCCCTGATGCGCGCCGCCAAACAATTTAACGGCCAGGTGGACGTGATTAAGGTAAATGTTGACCGCCAGCCTGAACTGGCGCAGGAGTTTCGCGTGATGGGCATTCCCACCCTGGTTGCCTATTCACAGGGGCAGGTGGTGACGCGCCGTACCGGTGTGCAAAGCGAGCCTGCATTGGATGCCCTGTTTTCCGCTGCACGCGATGGGCGAGGCAGTGTAAAGGGTGTATCGAATGTGGATCGGTTCATGCGGATCGGGGCAGGGCTGGCCGTGGCAGCCATCGGATGGTTTGTGGCGGATCACAACCTGTGGTTGGTGGCGGCAGGTGGGGCGATTGCCTTTACCGGCGTTTATGACCGCTGCCCGGTGTTTCAGGCATTCCTGAGATTGATCAAAAAGGCTTAAGCGCGGCGCAGCAGGCGCTCTTTCAAACGCACCACCAGCAGCCGCAGGTCTTTTACCCCCAACAGCAGGGCTGCGGCGAAATACGTTCCCATGCCCAGGGCTGCGCCGCCCAGTGTCAAAACTGTGTTGGGCAGGCCGCCTGCAAACCACAGCCAGGCGTACAGTACGGCGCCCATCACAGCACATGCCAGCGCCGATTGGCCCAATAATCGAAGAATGGAAGCGCCTTCCAGACCGGACAGGCGCTTGCGGATTAAAACAAGCAACACGGCGGCTTCCAGGGCAGTGGCAAATGAGTTTGCCAGCGCCAGCCCGCCGTGGGGCATCCAGCCGATCTGACGGAACAGCGCAGTGAAAGCCAGGCTGAGCAGCAGGTTGAGGGTCATGGCGGCCACGCCAATGGTCACCGGGGTGCGCGTGTCGTGCAGGGCGTAAAAGGCGCGCGAGATGACCTCCACCAGCGAGTGCCCCACCAGCCCGGCGGCATACCACAGCAGCGCCCATGCTACCAATTGAGTGGATTCAGCGGTAAAGGAACCGCGCTGGTAGATCAGCGCCACCACCGGTACGCGCAGGACGATCAAACCAAGTGTGGCAGGCAGCGCCAGCAGCAGCACCAGGCGCAGCACGGCAGCCAGTGATGAGCGCATATCATCCAGCCGTCCGCGGGCCACCTGAGCTGAAAAGGTCGGCAGCGCAGCAATGGCCACCGATTGTGCGATGGCAGCCTCAGGCATGATCATCAGCGGGAAAGCCCAACTGATGCCAGCCAGCGAACCTTCTGAAATCAACGAAGCCAGGTAGGTGTTCAACAGGAAATTTAACTGCACCACCGCCACGCCAATCAGGCGCGGACCCATCAAGCGCGCCACCTCGCGCACCGGGGCGCTGTTCAACCCGAGTGTGAAGGTGTATCGCCGAAGGGGCAGGCGCAGCAAAGCGGGAATTTGCAGGAGCAGATGCATTAACGAGCCGATCACCACGCCCCAGCCCAGCCCGGCTGCACCCATGCGCGGCGCCAGCACCAGTGCACCGAAGATCAGCCCGAACGAGTACATGGACGGGGTGAGCGCTGGCAGCAGAAAGCGCTGGTGGGCATTGAGCACGCCCATCACAATGCCGCTGAGGGCAAAAATGGCTGCCGATGGCAACTGGATGCGCAGCAGCAGCACGGTGAGGGCTTCTTTTTCCGGGCCTGCGCTGGAAAAACCCGGGGCAAGCAGGTAACGCACAATTTGGGGGGCGAACACGGCTGCCACCAGGCACAGGGCCGCCAGGATCAGCAGCACAAGATTGATCACCGCTGAGGTGAGCTTCCAGGCGGCTTCATTATCCTTGTTCTCCAACATGCCAGACAACACCGGGATGAAAGCCGAACCAAGCGCGCCGCCTGCCACCAGATTGAACAGGATCTCAGGGATGCGGTTGGCTGCCAGGTAGGCTTCGCTTTCCATGCTGGTGCCAAACGCTGAGCCGATGATGCTCTTGGCAGCCAGCCCCACCACCTGGCTGATCACAAAGGCAATCATCACCAGCCCGGCTGAACGGGCGATGCGGCCTGAGTCAGTGGATGCGGTGGCGGATGGATTAGCCTGCGTGGGGGTGCTCACAGGCATGATTATACCCCGGCAGTGCGCCAGGCGAGGATTGTACAGGCGGGTTTCCCCCATTGCGCCGGGTATTGCTTTTGGGTAGGATCAATTCACAGTCACCGGCGCGACGGTGACAGATAAGGGTGGATTATGATACCGATTAAAGATACCGTACGTTCGCGGTCGTTCCCACTGGTCAACTGGCTGTTGATCGCGATCAATGCCGTGGTTTTCTTCTTTGAACTCGGATTAAGTGACGGGCAATTGAACCGTCTTATTTTTACCTACGGCCTGGTTCCGGCAGGCATCCGCCTGGCTGAACCAATCACATGGATTCCTTTTGTGACGCACATGTTCCTGCACGGCGGCTGGCTGCACTTTTTGGGCAATGTCTGGTCGCTGTTTATTTTTGGGGATAACATTGAGGACCGCTTGGGGTCTGGACGGTATTTGTTATTCTATTTGCTCGGCGGGTTCGCTGCGGGTGGGTTGCAATCATTTATTGATCCTGCCAGCCAGATCCCGGCCATTGGGGCCAGTGGTGCGATTGCAGCGGTGATGGGGGCTTATCTGCTCATGTTCCCGCGCTCAAGGGTGATTACTTTGATCCCGGTGTTTATTTTGCCCTGGTTTGTGGAAATCCCCGCCATTCTGTTCCTGGGGTTCTGGTTTATCAGTCAGCTTTTCTCAGGCTTGCTGGCGCTTGCGCCAGCCGGGGCTGTGGGCGCTGGTGGGGTGGCGTGGTGGGCGCACATCGGGGGCTTTTTATTCGGGCTATTGTTTGCCCTGCCGTTCAGACCGCGCCGGGTGCGTACCTACGCCGATGAGTATTACCCGTGGTGAACACTGTACCAGGCACACAAGGAGAGGGAAATGGAATTTCTTAATTTGCTGTGGGTGTTTTTGTTGATTGCTTCGGTGGTGCCGGTGATCCGCCAGCGCATGATGGACAGCGCACGCGTGCGTATTTTGCGCGAGATCGAGCAAAAGCGCGGTTCGCGCGTGATCAGCATGATCCATCGCCAGGAATCCATGTCTTTTCTCGGCTTTCCAATCGCGCGCTATATTGATATTCAGGATTCCGAGGCCGTTTTGCGCGCCATCAAGCTGACCGATGACGATGTGCCCATTGATCTGATCCTGCACACCCCGGGTGGGCTGGTGCTGGCTGCCGAACAGATTGCCAACGCGCTCTCGCGCCATCCTGCCAGGGTGACCGTGTTTGTGCCGCACTACGCCATGTCTGGCGGGACGATGCTTGCCATTGCTGCGGATGAGATCGTGATGGATGAAAATGCTGTGCTTGGACCGGTTGACCCGCAATTGGGAAATTTTCCGGCGGTTTCCATCTTGAGCGTGCTGGAAAAGAAGAACGCTGACAAGATTGATGATGAGACCATGATCCTGGCCGACATGGCGCGCAAAGCCATCCGGCAGGTGCGTGAGACGGTACAGCGCATTGGGTGTTGCCATTACACCCCTGAGGAAGCAGCCCACCTGGCTGACGAGCTGACCACGGGGCAGTGGACGCATGACTACCCGATCAGCACCGAGGAAGCCACGCGCATGGGGTTGAAGGTAAACACGCAAATGCCGACGGAGATTTACCAGTTGATGAATCTGTACCCACAGGCAAACACGCGCCGGCCTTCGGTGGAGTACATTCCCCTTCCCTATCCCGCCAGGCCGGTTCAGCCGCAACCAGCCGGCAGGAAAGCCGACAACGGTGGCTGAAAGGGTTTGCCCTTCCTCCTTTTAGCTTTGCATGAGAGGAGGAGAAAGCGTGTCCAAATCCGTTACCCAATCCGTTGTCAGAACAACACATATTTTCCCCTGTCTCAACGTCCCATCAGGTGAAAAGCCGGATATAATTTTAATGATCTCCAACAATTTATCCGGGGAGGGATCATGAATGAAAAAGGACCGGTGGAGGTCAATCACTCCACGCTTGAAGAACTAAGTGCTGTACCGCATTTGGGTGACAAACTGGCGCAGCGGGTGATTGCCGCACGCCCGTTTGCATCCCTTGATGATTTGCGCCGGGTGCCCGGTGTGGGCCAGCGCCTGCTGGAACGCATCCGACCGTACCTGCGCGTTGAGCTGGTGGAAAATGACATGGCGTTGCCGTTGGTGGAACCGGTAGCGGAGCTGCCCGAACCGCAGGTTGAAACCCCGCAACCACCTGTGGCTGTGCAGGATGTTGAACCCGTCGTTGAGGCCCATGCCGTGGAGGGACCCACAGTGCCGGAAACGTCGGTTCCAACCGCGTCAGAAATCCGGGCTGACGAAAGCATCGACATGGCTGAGGAGACGCCAGAAGCAGCGGCTGAGTCGGTATCGGATGAGCGTATCGACACCGTTGAGGAATTCACCGAAGCTGCCGTGGACGAAGCCATGCAGGCTGCAGGCAGCGCTGCAGCGTTTGCCAAACGCCACAAAGTGCCGGTATCAGCCGAAACGTTGCTGGTGAGCGCCTTGTTCAGCTTGATCAGCCTGGTGCTTGGCATTGCCATCACCCTCGGCGCACTGGCGCTGCTTAACGGCGGGCTTAATTATGTGCGCGACGGCGAGATGCTGGATGTCACCCAGGATTTGCAATCCGTGCAGGCGCAGGTGGAAGACCTGGACACACAGATTGCTGCACTGGATGAGGAAGTGACTGCTCTGCAAACGCTTGAAGGTGATGTGATTGCGCTGCAGGATGAAACCGCGGGCATCACCCGGCAACTGGATGACGCCAGTGACCGCATGGATACGCTGCGCCGCGATGTAACTGCGCTCGATCAACGCGTCGTTAATCTCGAAAACCGTACAAGCTCCTTTGATAAATTCCTGGCGGGGCTGAAAGCACTGCTCGAACGCATCCCCTCGCCGTTTCAACCCTGATCCATCCATCGAACTTATTCATCACAGCCCGGACGCACCCGCGCCAGCAGGCGCGCCAGCAGGAGGAACCCATGACCAGCGAAAATTCCGAAAATGAAGCCAATCAGGCCAATATTGTCGACAGCGAGTTCAGCGGCGGAGAGCCGGCTGCCGCACCCCGCAAGGGTCTGTTCGCGCGCATGTTTGACCGTGAAACGCGTTTCGGGCGCTTTATGCGCGCCGCTGTGCGCACCGTGGCCGTGGTGATCGGTTTGTTTGCGCTGGGTGTGCTGGTCACCTATCTGGTGCTCTACCGGCCAATGCAAGTCCAGTACAACCAGTCACAGACCGATTTGTCTGCGGCAGAAACCGAACTGGTTGAGGTAAAGGCGGATCTGGAAAGCACACAGGGCGAACTGGAAACCACATCAGCGGCACTCGAGATCAGCGATGTGCGCCTGCACCTGGCAAACATATCCACCCTGGTGGCAACCGCGCGCTTTGAGCTGGCCGACAAGGATGCCAAGGCTGCCACGCAAGCGTTGAAAAAAGCCCAGGATGAACTGGAAACATTGATGCCGTTCATCAAGGAGATCGAGCCGGATGTGTCTGAGTCGATTGTGCTGCGCCTGGACCTGGCGCTCTCTGAGGTGGACAAACAGCCCAAAATGGCGCTGTCTGACCTGGAGATCCTGTCCAGCACGCTTGCCCTGCTGGATGAAGTGGTTGCCAATCAGTAGTCAGACCTGTTTTTGATATCCTGACCGGGACAAACGCAAGCTTCTTTTGTATGCCGCAGAGACAAACCTGCCGGACCTGTTCGCACCCTTTGTTTTCATAAAAACGCAAGGATACAACCTCATTTGTTGTAGTCGGAGCATCCATGTCATTAATCGAAGTGACTGAAATCAGCAAGGTATTTCGACGCAAAATCAAGCAGGGCGGGCTGAGGGGTACGCTCGGCATGTTGATTAACCCGCGCCATGAAGACAAGGTGGCGGTGGATCAGATCAACTTTCGCATTGAGGAAGGTGAGATCATTGGCTATATAGGCCCAAACGGTGCGGGCAAATCCACCACCATTAAAATGCTGGCTGGCATTCTCACCCCCACCTCTGGCTCGATCCGCGTTGCCGGGCTTGTTCCGTACGAGCAGCGTTCGCTGCACGCCCGCAACATTGGTGTGGTGTTCGGGCAGCGCACCCACCTGTGGTGGGATGTGCCCGTGCTGGACAGCCTGGAGCTGCTGCGCGACATCTACAAAGTGCCGGATGATCGTTACCGGCGCAACATTGAACTGTTCAACGAATTACTGACGCTCAAAGAGATCGCCCATGTGCCGGTGCGGCAGCTCAGCCTGGGGCAGCGGGTGCGCGCTGATATTGCCGCCGCGCTGCTGCACGACCCTGCCATCCTGTTCCTGGATGAACCCACCATTGGCGTTGACATGATCAGCAAGGACAGCCTGCGCGGGTTCATCCGCGAGGTCAACCGCGACCGGCGGGTGACCGTGCTGCTGACCACGCACGACATGAACGAGATCGAACGCCTGTGCCCGCGCGTAATCATCATTGACATGGGGCGCATCCTGTACGACGGCAGCATCGAGAACATTCGCCGGCAGTACAGCGTCAAACGTGTGCTTTCGGTTGAGTTTGAGGATGCCGTGCCCGATTTTGACCTGACCCACGCGGTGCACGTGCGCAGCGAGGGGCGCAAGAAGTGGTACGAGTTTGACCGGCACTCCACCCAGGTGTCCGACCTGATCGCCGAGATCAGCGCCATCCACCCGGTGAGCGACCTGACGGTGGAGGAGCAGGGCATCGAGGAAGTGATCAAAACCATTTATCAGGATAAAGCCGGAAAGCTGCGGGAGGCAGGATGAAAATATTCTGGTCTTTTGCACGGCAGGCTTTTTCCACCACCGCCATTTACCGCTTTGATTTCTGGTTGCGGGTGGTGTACATCTTCCTGATGATGTACAGCGCCTACTGGTTATGGACCATCCTGTACCGGCAGGACCCCGCCATTGTCGGCGTGGATCTGGAGCAAATGATCAGCTACGGCATCATGGCGATGGTGATTGAAATTGTGTTTCGCCCGGGCAACGGCCTGATGTATTACCTGACCCATCAGGTGAAGACCGGTGCCATTGTGATGGATGTGCTCAAACCGCTGGATTTCCCCATGCACATGTTTGCCCGCAACATGGGCGAGACAGCATTTGTGACTGTCATGCTGGCGGTTCCATCGCTGATCATCGGCAGCCTGTTCCTGGGTTTGCACCTGCCGCCCACATGGCAAAATGGGTTGATGTTCTTTCTCAGTATTGTACTGGCTTATCTGGTGCTGTTTTCAATGAGCCTGATCCTGGGACTGGTGTCTTTCTTTACCATTGACATCCGCAATATCGGCTGGGCGTACAACGCCATTTGGCGCTTTTTTTCCGGGCAGTACGTGCCGCTGTGGATCTTCCCGGCATGGCTGGCCAACATTGCCAATGTGCTGCCGTTCCGCTGCGTTTACGCCATTCCGCTGTCCATTTATATCGGGCGTTTTTCGTTTGCCGAGGCCTGGCAGGCAATGGGCTTGCAGGCGTTGTGGACAGCCGCGTTGTTGATGGCAGGCAGAGCCATGTGGGCAACGGCTTACCGCCGCCTGGTGGTGCAGGGAGGTTGAGATGAATCGGATTGTTGAAACCCTGCGCATGTATTTCAAGCTGATCGGGATTTCCTTTAAGGGGCGCATGCAATTTCGCACCGATTTTTTCATCGGCGTGTTCAGCGTGATCGGGTTGAACGCCGCCAGCCTGGCGATGATCGGGGTGATCCTGATGCAGTTCCGCAACCTGGCTGGCTGGACGATCTGGGAGATTGTTTTCATGTATTGCTTCTGGGTGCTGGCGCACAGTATTTTCAGCCTGTTGTTCTGGCATCTGGAGGACCTTGAGTATTACATCATTGAAGGCAGCTTCGATAAATTCATGATCCGGCCCATATCGCCGTTTCTGCATTTTGTGGGCAGCGAGGTGAATTACATGGGTGTGGCCGACATGCTGGTGGGTGTACTGGGCACGGCGATAGCCATGAGCCGGCTGCAGTTACACTGGGATGCTGGAAAATGGGGCTTGTTTTTCCTGTTCATCATTTCCGGCACGTTGATCGAATTTGGCATTACCTGGGCGGTCACCTGTCTGGCGTTCTGGACAGGGCGCTCGGCGATGACGGTTAATACCGTGCTGCAGGTGGGCTTCATGATTCAACGTTATCCGGTGGATATGTTTGGGCGCTGGTTCAAGGTATTTGTCACCGCCGTGGTTCCTGTGGCATTCATCAATTATTACCCGGTGTTGTTGTTGCTGGACAAGCTGAAGCCGGGCGACCCGCTGGCGTTTTTGTCATACATATCACCGCTGGTGGGCTTGCTGATGTTGTTTATCGCCACACGGGTGTGGAGGATGGGTTTGAAGCAATACAACAGCAGCGGCGCATAAGCCGTATACGAGAACCGGTGTAAAGTGCGTAAAGGTGGGAGGCCCACTAATCGGGTGTGACCATTTATCATTTCCGGTGGGCTGAAAAACTCTCAGCCCACCGGTCAAATATATCCCTGGCTCGTCCGAATTTAGTGTTTTATCTCCATGCTTTCCGCTATGGCGAAGAACTCCTCCTTGTCCAGTGCGCCGGGCAGGTAAAGATTGAAGCCGTAACCGATCCCATTTTCATCCCAGTAGAGTTCTTGGCGGCAGTCGGTTCCACCTGTCATTGCATCCCAGCACATCTTGCGATACACGCCGGTCTGTCCATTGATGGTTACGTATTCAAAGCCCCCCCATGCATATATTTCATTCAGCGGGCGCAGCCACCCAGACGCCTGGGTGATCTGAAAATTGTAATCTATGCCGGCGTGGGTTGATTCGTCCAGCGGAGTGTAAATGAAATTGACCTCCTCTGCGGGTTTTTCCGCCTCTCCCGCAGAACGATCGGTGGAAACTGCGCCAACCAGGTGGACAGCATGGTTAAACTGCACCCCGGCCACCATTTGGGTGGGTGTTTTTAGATCGAACCCAGCCAGAGAGCTGGCCGCTTCCACGCTCAGCAAACGTTGGGGATCGATTTGATCCTCGGGGATGATGGAGATGCCCGTCAAATTTTCTGCCAGGCGTTGCATCTCAAGCTTGCTGATGAAAACTCCGCCCTGGAATTGGTCAATCAGGCCAAAGATGATGTAGTCTTTGCCGTCACGTTGCCAGTAAAGCGCCTGATTGGCTGTAAATCCCAGCTGAGGGCACAGTTTGCTCGCATTCACCCCGTTGGAGATTAATAAACCCTGTCCCTCTGCGCCGCCAATTTCCACCGGTTCGGTCACAATGGGGATTGAAATTGTCTGTCCGTTCCAATCAACTGTGCTGATGCTGATATCGTCGAGGATTGATACCCCGCTGGTGGGCCGTTGGGCGATGGCGAGCACCGGCGCGTCGCCGGACGCATACGTGAAGTACAGGCAGGCGGCGTTCTGTTCGGGGATGTATCCGGCGCCCAGAAAAGCGTATTCGCCCGGCAACCAGCCCGGTTGAATGACCGTGAAGCCAGCTTGTTCCGAAATTTGCTCGATTTCCATGGCTGGCAACGGTTCAATGGCGGCGCGTGCATCAACTTCCACGGTCAATTGTCCGGCCAGATACAACAGATCATCCTTGTTGAGCGTGATTCCCGTGTCCTTTCCGGCTCGGAAGACCAATGAATAAACCATCGAATCGGTTTCCCAGCGCAGGGTTTGTACAAAGGGATTATCGGTCCATGAGATGCCGTCTTCATTATCAATTGAAAACCAGCTTCCCTGCACATACTCGCCGGTTATGCCGTTGATGAATACGGTTTCGACCCGGGTGCTGGCAGCCACCTGCGGAGATGGTGGCCCGTCTTCGCCGACAGGCTCTTGAACAAGGGTCAGGCTCCCGTTTACATTATCTCCGGTGTAGACCAGCGCAACCTGTTGCGGCCCGCCTGTGGCGCCTTGAAACACGAGGCCATCCTGCATGTTTTGCAAGCCCATGACGGGGAAGGTCACCATGGAGCGGATCTCGCTCAGGCTGCAATGGGGCGTGAGCAGGTCGCCGCAGGTTTCCTCAAAGTGCAGACGGGAATCAGGGAATGAACCGGTCAGTTCCTCGTCGAGGGTATTAGAGACGGCTGCCTGTGAAACTAGGGTGGGGACTGGGCGGGTGTCGCTTTCGGTGCGCACAAAGAATTGCAGAATACTCTGCGCCAGGGCCTGCCCCTGGGGTGTGGCAGCGATCAACAGAACCACGACCAGTCCGGTGACGAGCGCTGTGTTAATCAGCCTCCGGCGGGCGATACCGCGCGCTGTCCATGGAGCATTGGCTAGCCGCTGTTCAAGATGCCCCACTTGTGCAGGCGCTATTCGTTCAAGCATTTCCTCGATCTGTTTTTCATCAGGAATTGGATTCATGGAGGTTCTCCTTTTGGAGCAGAATGGCCTGCCGATTTTCCAGTTCGGCGGTCAACCATTGTTCACGCAACCGTGAAAGTGAGCGATGGATGGTGACAGAGATATTGTTTTCGGTCATGCCAACGTGGTCGGCGATGTCACTCACACGCCAGCCAAGCATATATCGCAGGACCAGTATCTCGCGTTGACCATCCGGCAACTCGCCCAGCAATTTGAGCAAGAAGACGTTTTGCTCGCATAACATGGCGGCCAGTTCAGGGAGCGTGTCAGACTGAGGTTCGATGGGCGCAACACGGGTGGCTTTTAACGTTCGGCGGTAATCATCAATAACCAGACGTTTGGCGATGCGTATCAGCCAGCCGGTGGCAGCATCCTCGGTTCCCTCGAAGCGGTTGCGGGCTTTCCATGCCCGCAGAAAGGTTTCTGCCACCAGGTCTTCCACGTCTTCCTGAGGTCCGCCGGTCAACCCAAAGATATAGCGAAAAACAGGTAGATGGTTGCGCTCATAAAGTGCGCTAAAACTTGATGGGGTGGCAAAGGGGGATTTTGAGGTTCGTTGAAACAGGTTCATGGATTCTCCATAACATGCGCGCTTGTTACTATGAAAACGGAGGAGAACCGAAAATCTTACATCTCTTTGTGATTTATTTTATATGTGCTGCGTACCGGGGATGGGCGAAACCATGAAAAACAAGCATTGGTTTTCACATGGAATGCTTGCTGTTCCATACAAAACCAAAGAGCCGCCCGCGGGCGGCTCTTTGGTTTTGCTAGGGCTTGATCAGGGCTTTACGTTCAGCCAGTAGCTCATTTCGGTGATCTGCACGGCGAATTCACTGTCTTCCTTGGGATTGACAAAGATACCGAAGGCGCCGTTGGTGTAGCTGCTGTCCGATTTGTCAATCAACAGCGCACCGTTGGCATATAACATGATGCGGTTTTCCACCGTCCACACACCCAGGCGGTTGGTCTGGCCCGCCCCGCTGATGATGGCAGGGTTGGAGACCCACTGCACCAGCATGGTGGCTTTGCCGTCCTCGCCGTCCTTGCCATCCCACTTCCACAGGGCGTATTTGCCCTCGCAGGAGACCGCAAACAGATAACCGCGGTCGGCTTCCTTGAAGACCGGTACGCGGAAGATGATGCCGTAATTGTCCTCAGGCGAGTTGCACTTGGGGGCAGTGGCGGTCATTTCGATGTACATGTTGGTGGAAGCGTCGGTGATGGGCAGCCGCCAGCCAGCCATTTCGGTGAGACCGGTTAGGGTCAGGTTGCCGTTGGCAAAGCCGAGGCCGGTAAAGTCATTGGGTCCGGTGGGCCATGTCCAGCGCTCGGCGCTTTCCATCGTGTCCGTGGAAGTGGCCGCGCCCAGTTTGGCGCGCGGGTCACCCGGTACGGCGGTAAAGGTGGGTGCAGCGGTGTTGGTGGGCGTTTCGGGGGTGCTGCTCACCTCGGGGGTGGCGGTGGCTTCCGGGGTGCTGGTTGGCGCATCTGTGGCGGTGAGGGTGGGTTCAGGGGTCAGCGTCTCGGTGGGCGTTTCTGTGACGGTGGCCTCAAGGGTGAACTCGCTGACCGCCGGTCCGGTTGGCTCACCACCCGTGGCGGGGGTGCTTTCTGACGGCGGCATCTGGGTAAGGATGCTGGCCACCTGGGTCTGCATATCGGCCTCGGTGTTACCGGGCGCGCTGCCGGGCAGGGCACACGAGGCCAGGAAAATCATCAAAAAGAAAAGGGGTAAGATTCTCTTCATACTGCAACTCCTTTGCTGGAACACGCCGATCCATTGCCGGTTGCTTCCGGGCACGGCGGGCAATTGTTGTCAGGATAACCATGCAATAGACGTGCCAGAATGCGGTTTGGTTTCCGGGGCGCGCGCGTCTGGATCAGGCTTTATAGCCCATGGCGCGCCATGATGGCGTTGCCCATGTATATCTTCATCCATCACGATCAGGCTTTATAGCCTATGGTGCGCAGAAAGCCCTTGCGCCATGCGATGTCCTCATCGCCCTCAATGCCAGCCGGTTTATCACCGTCCACCACACCCAGAATACCGCGTCCGTTGCCGCTTTCAGCCACGATCACTTCGGTGGGGTTGGCGGTGGCGCAGAAAATCCGGCACACTTCGGGCACAGCTTTAACTGCGTTCAGTACATTGATCGGGTAGAAGCCCTCGGCGAGGAAGATGAAAAAGGTGTGCCCCGCGCCGACTGCCAGCGCGTTGCGTTGGGCAAGGTCAATCATGGCTTCATCCGTGCCGCTCCAGCGCACCAGGCACTTGCCGCTGGCTTCGCAAAACGCCACACCAAAGCGGATGCCCGGCACAGTGTTGACCATCACTTCATGCAGGTCTTCGACGGTTTTAATAAAATGGGATTGCCCCAGAATAAAGTTGACGGCTTCCGGTTTTTCCACCGCCACAGTTGTGATTTGCATGTCTCGCTCCTTGATGGTTTCGCTTTCCGCTCTAATTGTACAGTCTTTATGAAAGATTGCGTTAAAATGAGAATATGACCGGACAGATTCCCCTGCTGGAACAACCCGGAAAGCTCACCCGACTGCTGGCGATTGGCGGCGGCGTTTACCTGGCGCTGTACGGCGGTTGGCTGATCGCCGGACAGGCTGACCCTGCGGCGCGTGAACTGGTGGCAGGGCTTGCCATGCTGTTCAGTGCACTGGTGGCGGCCGCCTGTGCCTGGCTGGCGCGCGCCCATCAGGCGGGCGGGCGATCCCATGCCGCCTGGACCTGGCTTGCCGGGGGTCTGAGCCTGGGCGCAGCCGCCGACCTGTTAAGGGTGGCGCTGCCGGTGAATGGAACCCCTGCCAATGCCGCCCACCTGCTGGGAATAGGGTTTCTGTGTGTGGCGCTTGGGTTAAGCCCGCGCGTGCAGCGTGCCAGTTACAGCTTTATGGGGCTGTTGATCGATGCAGGCTTGAGCGCCGCCGCTGCCGTCACGCTGGTGTGGCTGGCGATTGCACCGGCAGGGGGCGAACCGGCGCTGGTGGGTGTACGTACCCTGACCGGCTGGCTGCCCATGGCGGATCTGGCGGCATTATTGCTGCTGCTGGCGATCTTTCTGCTCTCCGATGCGCGCAGCCTGGCGGCTTCCACCGGGCTGCTGGCGCTGGGGCTGGGGCTGTATGCCGCCGCCGACCTGGTTTTTGCTTATCTATCCACCCAGGGGCAATTTGCTCCCGGCACTGTCCTGGATATGGTGTGGGTGCTGGGAGACGGCATGTTTGCACTGGCAGCCGTATGGCATTTGCGTTCGGCGAATCCACCTGCCGCTGGACGCGGTGACAGACGCTGGTTGAAACGCCTGCAGGGTCTGCTGCCGCCCTTGCTCGCCATTTTGCTGGGCTGGGTGGTTTTGTTCGACTGGCAGTTCAGGGGAGTGATCAATCAAGCCGGGTTGTGGGTTACGCTGGCGCTGGCGCTCGGGTTGATCGCGCGGCAGGGCATTCGCGCCGGTGAAGTGGAAATGGAAAAATACGCCAGCCTGGTCAACAGCGTGGCTGTGCCGGCTTTTGTGTGCGACCGCCGCGGACGCTTGCAACTGGTGAACCCCGCCCTGTTGCGCGCTGCCGTTTATGACCAGCCCGCAGATGTGATGGGGCGCTCGCTGGATCTGTTGCTGGAGGGCGGCGTGGATGTGGCAGCGCTGCTGCGGGACGGGCTGGAAGGCGGCTGGGAGGGCGAGATCCATCTGCGCCGCAGCAATGGGGAGCTGTTCCCTGTTGCGCTGGCGCTGCGCCCCCTGACCAGCGACGGGGAACGCCCGGGAGGATCACCCCGGCTGGCGCTGGCAGGAACCGCACACGACCTCACCGAGCTAAAACGCCAGCAGCAGGCGCTGCAGGCAGCCTACGAGCAGATCGCGGCTGACCGCAGTGAACTGGAACGTCTGAATGCCCGACTGGAAGACAAGGTGCTGGAGAAAACCGCCGCCCTGACCCTGGCGCTGGCTCAACTGGAACGTCAGAACCTGGCGTTGCAGCAACTGGACGAATTGAAATCGGACTTTGTGTCCATGGTCTCGCATGAACTGCGCGCGCCGCTGACCAATATCAACAGCGGGATCGAGCTGCTGCTGGCGGGAGCATACCCCGTACCGGGGCCCGTGGCGCAGAACCTGGAACTGGTGCAGAGTGAGATCCGGCGCTTGAGCCGGTTTGTGGAGACCATTTTGGATCTATCGGCGCTGGACGCCGGCCGCATGCCGCTGTACCCTGCACCGTTAAGCCTGCAATCACTGGTGGTTGGGCTGCGCCAGCAACTGGAAAGGACGCCGGGTGGAGAACGGTTGCTCTGGGACATACCGGTTGTGTTTTCCCCCTTGCTGGCTGACGAACAGGCATTGAACAGCATCTTCTTTCACCTGATTGACAACGCCATGAAATATGCGCCGGAAGGCGCGATTGTGGTGAGCGCCGCTGCCGATGGAGGCATGGCCTGTCTGCGGGTCATGGATCACGGACCCGGCATTGATGAGGAAGCCCTGCCGTTGTTGTTCGACCGCTTTTACCGCTCCAACCCTGCGGACGCCCAGACGGTGTACGGACATGGGTTGGGTCTGTACATCGTTCAGCGCCTGACCGAAGCCATGAACGGGCGCGTTTCGGTGGTCAACGCTGAAGGGGGCGGGGCGTGTTTCAGTATCTGGCTGCCTTTTGCGGTTGGAGAAGGAGGGGATGATGCGCCCTAAAGTACTGCTGGTGGACGACGACCGCACCCTGCTCAAGTTCATGCAGGAGTACTTCACCAACTCAGGGTTTGACGTGGTGACCGCCACCAACGGCGCTGATGCGCTGCGCGAGGCTTACCGCGCTCACCCGGACCTGGCGATCCTGGACGTGATGATGCCCGGCATGGACGGCTGGGAGCTGACCGGGCGCTTGCGCGAGATGGCTGATCTGCCGATCATCCTGTTGACCGGCAAGACCACCGAAGCCGACAAATTGCGCGGGTTCAAGCTGGGCGTGGATGACTATGTGACCAAACCGTTCAGCTTTGCCGAGCTGATCGCACGCATTAATGCGGTGCTCAACCGCGCGCGCAAGCCCGAGGTTCCCCAGCGCAACCTGATCCCGTTTGGCGATCTGGTGCTCGACCTCGACCGGCGCGAGGTGCGGCGCGGTGAACAGGTGATTACCCTGACCCGCACCGAGTACCGCCTGCTGGAAGCCCTGGCGCGCAAACAGGGCAGCGCCGTCGGAGAAAATGATCTGGTGCGCGAGGTATGGGGTTCTGACCGTCAGGAGGAAACCGCTGCCGTGCGCCGTTACATCTGGCTGCTGCGCCAGAAGCTGGAAACCGACCCGGCTGAACCGGTGCACATCCTTACCGTGCGCGGCTATGGATACCGGCTGGAATGAACATTCTCAGAGGGATATAATCGACATCATGGATTTCAACCTGCATACAACCTTTCCTGAGGAACTGCGCGATGAATGGAACAACCTGTTGGCGCGCAGCATCACCAATGTGCCGTTTTTACGCCATGAGTATCTCAGCCAGTGGTGGCAGACGCGCGGCGGCGGAGAGTGGCCCGACGCTAGCCTGACGCTGGTGACAGCCCGGCGGGATGGCGCTTTGGTTGGCATTGCCCCGCTGTTTTGTGCACAGTGGCAGGGGCGCACCGCACTCATGCTGCTGGGCAGCATCGAGATCTCCGACTATCTCGACCTGATCGTGTCGCCCGCTGACCTGGAAGAGTTCATCACCGGTTTGCTGGGTTTCCTCAAGAGTGATGCACTGCCAGCCTGGCAGGCGCTGGATCTCTATAATTTCCTGGACGATACACCTGTGCTGGCTGCATTGGAACAGGCAGCCAGCGGGGCAGGATTGAAATTACGCGTGGAAAAATTGCAGCACAGCCCACACATTCCGTTGCCCGGTGACTGGGAAACCTACCTGGCAGGCATTGATAAAAAGCAGCGTCACGAGATCCGGCGCAAAATGCGCCGCGCCGTTGAGTCTGAAGCGCAGGTGGAGTGGTACTTTGTGCAGGACCCTGCAGCGGTTGAAGCCGAAGTGGATGATTTCCTCGAACTGATGCGCATGGACGAGGAAAAGCGCGCCTTCCTGACCGAAGCGATGAGCGCCCAGATGCGCAATTTTGCGGTGCAGGCCTTGAGCGAGGGCTATCTTGGACTGGCTTTCCTGACCATCAATGGCAAAAAAGCGGCTGCCTATTACAGCTTTGATTACCTCAACCGCCTGTGGGTGTACAACTCTGGCATCAACTGGCGGGATTTCCCCGAGTATTCCCCCGGGTGGGTATTGCTGGGCGAGCTGCTGCGCTGGGCAAACGAGCAGAAGCGTGAAGTCTTCGACTTTATGCGCGGCGATGAGGAGTACAAATACCGCTTTGGCGCAGTTGACCGCTTTGTAATGCGCGCCGTGCTGGAGCGATGATCAGTCGTTTATCCATCCACGACGCCATACAACCATGTCACCCCGTCCCAGCCCACCAGCGCCAGCAGGCGCCCGTCGGGTGAGAACAACACCTGCCCGTGCGGCGCAGGCGATGTCAGGCTGAACAGGGTTTCCCCGCTGAAAGCGTCAAACACAACCAGATCAGCGCCAGAGACCGCCAGCAGCGCCCCGGACGGGTCGAACGCCATGCGGCTGCCAACCCCTGGCAGGCTGATGGCTTCTCCGCTGCCCTGCGCCGATTGGATTTGAATGCGCCAGCCGGGACCGTCGCGCTGCAACAGCGCCACCCGGTCTTCTGCCGGGCTGAAAGCCAGACGCGCGCCTTCCAGGTCATCGGCTGTTTCGCCGCTGGCGGCGTTCCATAATTGCACCCCGCCAGCCGATACACCTGCCAGGAGGGTTTCATCCGGCGAAAAGATCAGCTCAGCCGGACGGCGGTCGGGCACAAAATTCGCCAGTTCAGCGCCGCTGGCGACATCCCAGATGCGCAGGCGCTCGCCGATCATGGCGGCTGCCAGCTTTCCACTGGCTGAGATGCCCAGCGGGCGGGCAACCACCCGGCTGGTGGAGAGGTTGGTCATGGCCTGTTCGCCATTGACATCAAAGACTCCCAACCGTGCATACAGCGAGAAGATGGTCCAACTGGCTGCCTGGCCTGACAACGCCAGGTGATCAATGGGTAGCTCGGACAATATCAGCGAACCAGCCGGTTCCCCATCCGGCAGGACGTAACGCTCGATGCGTCCGCCCGAGCGGTCGGCGATGAGCAGGGTATCCTGTCCGTCAAAGGCCGCCTGCACCGGGTAGCCCCCGCCAAAAACGCGGGCGGAGCTGCGCTGCGGCTGGGTGGTTTCTTCATCCACGTCAAATATTTGCAGGCTGCGGCCTGCCACAACCAGGCGCGAACCGTCCGGTGAGAAAGCCAGGGTCACGCTCCGGGCGCTTTCGTCCACCAGCGGGTAGCGGCGCAGGGGCTGACGGTCAGCCAGGGTGTAGACCACCACTTCGTCTGAATGTAACACCGCCAGATATTGCGCTTCGGGTGAGATCGCCAGGTTGAGAATGTCCTTGGTGAGGCTTTCCAGCGCGGTCAGGATGGTTCCGTTGGCGGCGCGCAGCACCTTGAAGCGCCGCCCGCCGGAGATTGCCAGGTAATCGCCATCGCTGGAGAAGGCAGCCGCAGACCCGCCCGTGGCGGGGTAGGTGTAAATCTCCAGTTCTTTCCTGCCGGAACTGAGCGCCCAGGTGTGATAATTACCGGCAGGCGACCAGGATGAGATGCCCGCGCCGTCCGGCGTGAAGGCAATGTCTCGCAGGTCTCCGGCGGCGGTGGAGATCACGTCCTGCCGATCCCCGCTGGCGGCGTCCCAGATGTGCAGTTCACCGGCGTGGTTGCCGCCTGCCAGCAGCACCGGCTGGCTGTGGGTGAAAGCCACGCTAAAGAAGCTCGCCTGTGAGGGCAGGCCATCCAGCGGGATTTCCTCAAAATCATCCTCAAACGACCACAAACGCACGTGCCCGTCCTGACAGGCAGCCGCCAGCAGGGCGGTGTCTGGAGAGAAAGCCACGGCGCGGGCGGTGAAATTACCCTCTGCGCGCCGGGTCACCTGCAGGGTTTGCGAATCAAGCAGGGCCACCCCGCGTGATGAACCCACGGCGATCCAGTTTCCATCCGGCGACCATGCCACTGATTGCGGCAGGCCCAGACCCCACTGCGCCAGCAGGGTCAGGTGTTGAGCGCTGGCAGGCGCAATTTGCGGCAGGTCAGCCGGGGTGTAGGGCATGGGCGTGCCCATGCGCGCTGCGATCACCGGAGTCAGCGTGGGGGTCAGGCGGGGGGTGGCGGTGGCGG
>DAOUGC010000239.1:0-10556 GCA_034429695.1 Levilinea sp. | reverse complement strand
TTGCGCCCGAACCCCGGCTGGAGAAATCCTTTCCCGTGCCTGACTCCGGGTTAATTCATTCGCGAGTCTTCTTTATCTGCACTGAGTACACTCCGCTCCCAGGTTCCTCTCCGCAAGCGGGGCGTTTCATCTTTCTAAAATAGCAACCCTCCCCTGAATGTGTCACGATGCATTGCGCGCATTCGGGAAAGGGCAGGGTGCGGGCAAAAAACAGTTTCCCTCCAACCCTGCCTCCACTCAATCCGTGTCATAATCCGTGACCGATTCGCGTTAAATTTCACAAAATGCATTATACTTAGGTGTTCTCCCACGAACCTTGTCTGGACAGCCTCCGAGCGCGCCATCTGGCGCCTTCCTTGATGCAGGCTGTCAAATATGACAGATTCAGCCAGATTCAATGACCTATATAACTTACCCCGGGAGAAGCAATCGCCTAAAATCGGATGGATTTAGTAGAAAAAGTCCGTATTCATGATTTTCCCCTGACCATCAAGATACGGATGGCGATTGCAACCAGAACGTGCTTGTTTATCAGGCACTGATTGCCTGTGCAACCGGAAGAACAGCAGTTTTTCAAACCTTTCCTTTATGGAGCGATGCCATGACGCGTCAAATGATCACGATCGATGCCAATGAAGCCGTAGCCCATGTCGCTTACCGGACGAACGAGGTAATTGCCATTTACCCCATTACCCCATCCTCCGGCATGGGTGAGTTTTCTGATGCCTGGGCTGCCCAGGGTGTACGCAATGTGTGGGGCAGCATTCCCACCGTTGCAGAGATGCAATCCGAAGGTGGCGCTGCAGGCGCCGTTCACGGTGCACTGGCTGCAGGCGCCCTGACCACCACCTTTACCGCCTCTCAAGGTCTGTTGCTGATGATCCCCAATATGTACAAGATCGCCGGCGAACTGACCCCCATGGTGATCCATGTCACCGCCCGCACCATCGCCACACATGCCCTGTCCATTTTTGGCGACCATTCGGATGTGATGGCCACCCGCCAGACCGGTTTTGCCATGCTGGCCTCCCGCTCGGTGCAGGAAGCCCAGGACATGGCGCTGATTTCGCAGGCAGCCAGCCTCAAGAGCCGCATCCCGTTTGTACACTTCTTCGACGGCTTCCGCACCTCGCACGAAGTCAACAAAATTGAGCAGTTGACCGAGGAAGACATGCGCGCCATGATGGACGACGAACAGATCGCCGCCCACCGCGCCCGCGCCCTCTCCCCCGATCATCCCACCATCCGCGGCACCGCTCAGAACCCCGATGTCTTCTTCCAGAGCCGCGAGACCAATAACAGTTTCTACACCAACACACCTGCCATCGTGCAGGAAACCATGGATCGCTTCGCTGCGCTCACCGGCCGCCAGTATCACCTGTTTGATTACGCTGGCGCTCCCGATGCCGAACGCGTGATCATCGTCATGGCATCCGGCGCTGAGACGGTTGAAGAAACCGCCCGCTTCCTCAATAACCAGGGCGAAAAAGTGGGTGTGATTACCGTCCACCTGTACCGCCCGTTCTCGCTGGAAGCCCTGATGGGCGCGCTGCCCGCCACGGTTAAGAAGATTGCCGTGCTGGACCGCACCAAGGAACCCGGCGCTGCTGGCGACCCGCTGTTCGAAGACGTGCTGACTGCCATCGCCGAAGCTCTGGCCAACGGCAAAGCCCCCTTCAAGAGCATGCCCGTTGTCGTGGGCGGCCGCTACGGTCTGTCCTCCAAAGAGTTCACCCCCGCCATGGTCAAAGCCGTCTACGATGAACTCAAGCAGGACGCCCCCCGCAATCACTTTGTGGTCGGCATTGAAGACGATGTAACCTTTACCTCGCTGTCATACGACCCCTCGTTCTCCATCGCCAACCCCAAGACCGTGCGCTGTGTGTTCTTTGGCCTCGGCTCAGACGGAACCGTTGGCGCCAACAAGAACTCGATCAAGATCATCGGTGAAGAGACCAACAACTGGGCTCAGGGTTACTTTGTGTACGACTCAAAGAAATCCGGCACGGTCACCACATCGCATCTGCGCTTTGGCCCGCAGCCCATTCGCGCGCCGTATCTGATCGGCCCGGGCGACGCCAACTTTGTGGCCTGCCACCAGTTCACCTTCCTGGAGCGGTTGGACATGCTCAAGTACGCCACCCCCGGCGGCGTATTCCTGCTCAACTCCATCTACGGTCCCAGCGAAGTTTGGGCGCACCTGCCGGTGGAAGTGCAAACAACCATCATCGAGAAGAAACTCAAGTTCTACGTGATCGACGCCTACGAAGTTGCCGAGAAGACCGGCATGGGCAGCCGCATCAACACCATCATGCAGACCTGCTTCTTTGCCATCTCTGGCGTGCTGCCGCGTGATGAAGCCATCGAGCAGATCAAATACTCCATCAAAAAGACCTACGGCAAGCGCGGCGAAGCTGTTGTGCAACGCAATTACGAAGCCGTGGACTCCACCCTGGCGAACCTGTACGAAGTACCCGTGCCGGCGGCGGTCAATGGACAACTGCGTGTCCGCCCGGCTGTACCCGCTGCTGCTCCAGACTTTGTTCAGGACGTGCTGGGCCCCATGCTGATCGCCGAAGGCGACAGCCTGCCCGTTTCCTCCATGCCGCTGGACGGCACCTTCCCGACCGGAACCGCACAATGGGAAAAACGCAACATCGCCCTGGAAATTCCAGTCTGGGAACCCGATCTGTGCATCCAGTGCGGCAAATGCTCCTTTGTTTGCCCGCATGCCGTCATTCGCCAGAAGGTTTACGAACCCGCCCAACTGGAAGGCGCTCCTGCCACTTTCAAATCCACCCCGGCGAAATTCAAAGAGGTTCCGGGTCTGCTGTTCACCATCCAGGTGGCCCCCGAAGATTGCACCGGTTGCGGCCTGTGCATCGAAGTCTGCCCCGCCAAGGATAAAACCCAGACCGGCCGCAAAGCCATCAACATGGCTCCCCAGCCGCCGATCCGCGAGACCGAAAGCGCCAACTGGGAGTTCTTCCTGAACCTGCCCGAAGCCGACCGCTGCGCATTCCAGCCCACTTCGGTCAAGAATTCACAGTTGCTCCAGCCGTTGTTTGAGTTCTCCGGGGCCTGCGCCGGCTGCGGCGAGACCCCCTACGTCAAGCTGCTCAGCCAATTGTTTGGAGATCGCTCCTTGATCGCCAACGCCACCGGCTGCTCCTCCATCTATGGCGGCAACCTGCCCACCACCCCGTACGCCTTCAATCGCGAAGGCCGCGGTCCGGCATGGGCCAACTCGCTGTTTGAAGACAACGCCGAGTTTGGTCTGGGCATGCGCCTGACCCTGGATAAACAGGCTGAATACGCCTGCGAACTGCTCACCGCCTTCGCCAGCCAGGTTGGCTCCGATCTGGTGGATGCCATCTTCAACGCTGATCAGAGTACCGATGCCGGCATTTACGCCCAGCGCGAGCGCGTGGCAATCCTCAAGCAAAAGCTGGAAGGCATCACTGACCCGCGCGCCAGGACCCTGATCAGTGTGGCAGACAGCCTGGTGAAGAAGAGCGTCTGGATCGTCGGCGGCGACGGTTGGGCGTACGACATCGGCTACGGTGGTCTCGACCACGTACTGGCTTCCGGTCGCAACGTCAACGTGCTGGTGCTCGACACCGAAGTGTACTCCAACACCGGTGGTCAGGCTTCCAAGTCCACCCCGCGTGCCGCTGTGGCAAAGTTTGCTGCGAATGGCAAGGGCATCCCCAAGAAAGACCTGGGCATGATCGCCATGGCTTACGGGTACGTATACGTGGCCAAGGTTGCCATGGGCGCCAACGACCTGCACACCCTCAAAGCCTTCCTCGAAGCCGATGCTTACGATGGTCCTTCCCTGATCATCGCCTACTCGCACTGCATCGCCCACGGCATCGATATGCGCCGCGGTCTCGATCAGCAGCGTCTGGCGGTTCAGTCAGGCATCTGGCCCCTGTTCCGCTACAACCCGGCCCTCATTGAAGAAGGCCGCAACCCGCTGCAGATCGACTCACGCGAGCCAACCGTGCCCGTCTCTGAGTACGCTTACAATGAGACCCGCTACAAGATGCTCGTTCAGGCTGATGAAGCCCGCGCCGAAATGCTCATGCAGCAGGCGCAGAGCGACGTGCAGAAACGCTGGGAACTGTACCGCCAGATGGCGGAGATCCAGTACCAGGCTGGACAGAAAAAAGAAGACTAAGCCTTCTACAAAAAGGCTCTGCCCAAAACGGCAGAGCCTTTTTCTTGTATAATAATCGGGTAATGTATATAAAGATAAAAGATGAACAACGGAGGAGATCATGGTAGACCTGAGCACCACTTATCTGGGACTGGAACTCAAAAATCCACTGGTTGCATCTGCCTCACCGTTATCCAAGAATCTGGACAGTGTGCGCCGGCTGGAGGATGCCGGAGTAAGCGCAGTGGTCATGTATTCACTGTTTGAAGAACAGATCCAGCATGAAAGCCGGGCGCTGGACTTCTTCCTGGATCAGGGTACCGAGCAGTTTGCAGAAGCCATTACATATTTCCCGGATCTCGAACACTACAATATTGGCCCCGAAAGCTATCTGGAGCTGATCCAGAAGATCAAACGTGCAGTGGGCATACCGGTAATTGGCAGCCTGAACGGCATTTCCACCGGTGGCTGGGTGGATTATGGCCGCAAGATCCAGGTTGCTGGAGCAGATGCGCTTGAGCTTAACATCTACAACATCCCCACCGATGTCTATACCAGCGCGCAGCAGGTTGAGGATGAGTACGTGGAGCTGGTTGCCGAGATGCGCAAGCAGATCACCATCCCGCTGGCGGTCAAGCTCAGCCCGTACTTTAGCGCGCTGCCGCACTTTGCCAACCGGTTGGTGCAGGCTGGCGCAAACGGGCTGGTGCTGTTCAACCGCTTCTACCAGCCCGATCTGGATATTGAGACGCTTGAAGTGGCGCCCAACCTGGTGCTGAGCACCTCAGATGAGCTGCGCCTGCCGCTGCGCTGGATCGCCATTTTGTACGGGCGCATCCAGGCCGACCTGGCGCTCACCAGTGGTGTGCATACCGCCGAGGATGTGGTAAAAGCCATGATGGCCGGCGCGCGCGTCGCCATGACCACGTCGGCGCTCCTACATGAAGGACCTGGCAAAGCCACCGAGATTCTGCAAAACCTGACCACCTGGCTGGAAAGCCACGATTACGAATCCATCCGCCAGATGTGCGGCAGCATGAGCCAGCGCGCCGTATCAGACCCGTCCACGTTTGAGCGCGCCAACTACATGAAAGCCCTCACCAGCCTGGATCGCAAACTGCTTTACTAAAAATCCCCCTGATGACAGACCAACAGCCCGCGCTCGCGGGCTGTTTTATATATCCATGAAGTGCATTTACTTACCATCCACCCAATGCCCCTCCTGGAATCAAAAACCCGACCGGTTTTCCAGTCGGGTTTGTTGTTTCGATAATAATCGTAAAAAAGAGTCCTGCGTGGAGCGCACACAATCGGCCGCACCCATGCTGCAAACGCTTTTTCATGGGATTACTCGAGGTCGGCTTAAACCGGGGAGCGGATTAAGTCTATTCTTCTTCGACGCCGGCTTCGTGGTATTTCTTCTGGCGATAGACAATGCGGCCGCGGCTCAGATCGTACGGCGACATCTCCACGCGCACACGGTCACCCAGCAAAATGCGGATGTAATACTTGCGCATGCGTCCGGAGAGATACGCCAGCACTGTATGCCCGTTATCCAGCTTGACACGGAACTGCGTGGCAGGCAGCGCCTCAACGATCGTCCCCTCCACATTAATCTTATCTTCTTCTTTCGCCATGCTTCTCCTCCAGCAAAACCAACCGCCGGCGCAGCTGCTGAGACTTACTCACCCAGCCGTCCAACCTGGCGGCGCTTCATGCGTCGCGCTGCCTTCTTCTTCTCGACACGGCGCAATTCGCTCTTCGAGATAAACCAGCGTTTGCGGCGCACGGTGCTCAGGATCCCGCTCTTGACGATCTTCTTGCGGAAGCGCTTCAGCAGTTGATCTTGAGATTCGTTTGGTCGCAGAACAACACTCGTCACGGTTAATCACCTCCCTTCACAAAGGGAATGTCGTGTAAAACGGCCGCCATCAGGCACAAAAAACCCGGCATGCAATGGCGTCTTGCAGCCGAGTGATCATGCTTCGCACAGTGAATCTGAGCCCGGATGCTGCCGTTTCCTCCAAGATAAAAAGGTTTTAAATCGCGCAGAAATATCCACGCGCCGGTATGCACAACCGCCTTATTATATCATGAAACCTTAAAGAATGTCAAAGTCAGCAGACCGGTCAGAATCCGGGGACCGGCGCCATTCACTTCACCATTGGCGGGGTCAATCACTAATCTGCCACAACCAGGCGTTCTCAAATTTGCAGTCAGCATACCCCGACTGGGCAAACGCCAGAAAACCCACAAAACCTTCCTCCAGGTAATCCTCACGGTTGTAATTCATTAAAACCACATCAAATGCCTGACGAATGTTGGCAGCCACCTGCTGGTAATCCACCTGCTCCTCCTCATAACGGCGCAGGTCGAGATGATACTGCTCCATCTGCCGATCATAATCCGGATGGTCTGGGCCAATATTGGGTCTTGCAGGTGGCACGGGCAGCGGCGGAAGGTTGGGACGTACCGGTTCGGCAGTCACATCAATCAGCCCGACACGGGTGTAATTGGTGTACACCGCCAGTTGATTGCCATTACCCACCACCGCCAGACGGTTGGTACTATCCTTCTGCCAGTCAAAACGTTCGTCGATCCCGTTGGCAAAGATGGATGCGAAATTGGACAGGTCGCCGTTGATTTGCGATAAAAAATAAATATAACCGGTGCGCCCGCGCGACATGGCGATCATATAGGCGCTGGGGGTCTCAGCACTACCATTGGCGCGCACGGTAAAACCACACCCTGATGCCCCATATTGCGTGTCCCAGGTGACATCCGCAGCCATGACAAAATTTTTGGCTGTGATCAGGCTGTATTCATTGGCATACTCCACCTGGTTGTAGCCTTCAGCCCGCAGCAAAACCTGGGATTGGGTCCATGCCACCCTGCCCCGGCTGGTGTCCGCACCATAAACCGGTAACTCAGCCAGAATGGGCGCTTCAACTGCCTGCGTGGCCACCGCCGCAGAATGGTTATTCGCCACTTCAAGGGTGCGCTGTACATTGAAACTTGCCACCGTTGCGGTAGCCTGCGCCTTGAGCGCCTCGAGCGTGGCATGGGGTTGTTCATTAGCCATGGCAACCACCGTCACTGTTTGCTCGTACCGCGCAGCCAGTGTTTCGGCGGCATGTTGCGTCTCGCCGGACGGGGCAGCGCAACCGGAAATCAACATACCCAGTAAAAGCAATGCACCAATGAGTGAGCAGGATGAACGCTTCATTTCCGATCCTTTATCTTCATGGCGATGAATATCCCGACCAGCAATGCGCCGATGATCACACCCTGGGCAGCCCAGTTGGCCTGGATGCTGGCAGCATACCCCTGCACATCCTCTTTATTGACAAAGCTCCAGCCGAAGCGTTCAAGAAAACCGTGGATGTTCCCCTCGGCGCTGCCAATGGCAGCCGAACGCGCCACATACCATTTTGCCAGGTCACGCTGGTAACCGGTCATCTGTGCCTGATAAATCTGCATTTCAAGCTGGTAGATGCCAAACTCCATCTGGTAATCACTGCGTATACGCTCAATTTCAGCCTGATATCCCTGCAGAGAGTTCAGGTAAGCTGCCACCTGCACCTTGTCGTACGGATCAGCCGGCTCTGGCGGCGCATCCGGGAAAACCGGTTCGCCGGGAGGGTCGCCCGGTGCGGTGGGAGGGGCAGGTTTGGTCTGGTAAATCTCCGGAACGGCATACTTGCCCGTCCCGGGAAAATTGCAACTGTTCGGGTCAAAAGCCGCAACACCCATGCACCGGCAACCGAGCGCTTCCTTGTCATCGATGCTCATCACCCGCACCAGTTCATCCGGCATATGCCAGCAGGGATCGGCCATTACATCTGAACCCACGCCGACCACTCCAACCAGTGATTTAAACGCCCAGTAGGAAGTTGACGGAGCGCTTAACGCCGGCGGCAACTGCACCAGCGCCCCGCTCAACACCACTGATGGGATGATGAGCATGATCGTTATCATGGGCGCCGACCCGGCATTGGGTGATACAGCAGAGGCAAACAGCCCCATCATCATGGCTGCCATGCTGGTTAAAAACAGGGTGATGAAGATAAACACAAACTCCTGCCTGCCGCCTGGCATGTGAAATGCCAGGTAGCGCATACCGGTATACACCAACCCCTGATAAGCAGCCAGCAGCAACGCCACCCATATTTTTGACAGGATGTAAGGCCCAATACGCAGGAACACCAGCCGTTCGCGCCGGTAAACATCCTGCTCTTTGACAATCTCGCGCATTTGTGACAGGCTGGCAACCATCAATGCGTACAGTGTAAGCAGGAACAGCGACATCACCGCCCCCACCGGCACACCATTGACCGGATCATAGACATCGCGGCCCATCATGGGGGCGATCAAGTGATCCAGGCACGCCATGGCCGGAGCAGCCAGCAACATCAAGATCAGGCTGGCGCGATCCCGAACCAGAATATTGACGTTGCGTTGCGACAGGATGATGAACTGCTTCCACGGTGGAACCTGGCGGCCATCAAAGCGGGAGCGGATCATGCGCATCAGGCGGGATCCCTCCACGGGCACTTCCTCCACTCCACCGCTCAACGGGTGATCTATATACTTGCGGTGGGCGTCGCTTTTGCGATAACGCTCAGCCCAATCAGCCGGTTTTCCGAGCGCGCTTTCTTCAAGCAGGCCGTAAATATCGTCAAATTCCATCGGCCGATAAGCCGGGCGTTCGGGCAAACGCACATCCTCGTTGCGATAAACGTCAAAATAATCCAGCGCTTCACGTGGAGGACCATACCACGCCAGATACCCTCCCCTGGCAAGGAACACCACCTTATCTGCCAGCATGATATTTTTGGTGGAATGGGTGATCAACACAATCGTACGCCCCTGACTGGCCATGCGGCGCATCAATTGCATTAATGAGGCTTCCGTACCGGGATCCAGGCCGGATGTGGGTTCATCCAGAAAAAACAAACGTGGACGGGTGAGCAGTTCCACCCCGATGGAAACCCGTTTCTGCTGCCCCCCGCTCAGCCCGCTCACCTGCACGTCCTTGCGGTGAACCAGGTCAAGCTCGCCCAGCACCTCTATGATGCGCACATGGCGCTCCTCTTTTGTGGTGGCAGGCGGCATGCGCAGACGGGCAGCGTAGTCCAGCGCCTGGTAAACGCTCAATTCCATGTGGATGATGTCACGCTGGGGAACATAACCGACGATATTCCGGACTTCATCAAAGTTTTTATACACATCCACATCGTTAACAAACACCTGCCCTTCGGTGGCAGGCCGGTATCCTGCCAGAGCATCGATCAGCGTGCTCTTACCGCCGCCGCTCTGCCCCACCACCACAACAAACTCATTGGGCTGGATCACCAGGCTGATGTCCTGCAGCAGGTTGAGATCCTTCCGCACCCACTTGTTCAGATGCACAGCCTTGATGGTCGGGCCGGTGGTTTCTTCCAACTCCAGTGTGGTTTCCAGTGTCATTGAAACATCCTTGGGCGGCGAAATGAAAATTATTCCTGCGGCAGCCTGCCAAAAACTGAGAGAGTGCCATCACCCAGGAGTATGGACTGCAGCTCGGCCCCCTGGGGCATGTCACTCATCGCCTCAGCCATGGTTTGATTCATGGTCGTCTCGGCTGTGCCAAGCAGCGGGGCAGGCACATTGCGGCCGCCAAAATCAGCGCTGATTACCTCAAACTGCAGTGCACCGTCCTGAACATAAGGGCGAAACTCAACTTTCAGATGTCCGGATGGTTGAACGATATCGGCTTCGAACACCACTGCCTCTGCGGTAAACAGCACCACCGGGTTGGCTATTTTCCCGACTGCTGGAACAGGGGTGGGCAGGTTTTCAGCCGCTGAAAGACCGGCGCTCATGGCTTTGTTCACCTGATCATCGGTTACAGTAACGCTGAAATTGCCGTTCTCATCCGGTTTGAGGGTGGAAAATTGCTGCTTGAGTTCTTCGGCGGCAGGCATATTCACGGCAAGCGTGGCTGCTGCATCGGCATCCCCTGCGGGCAGTGTAACCTGCAGGGTGGGCAGGCTTTCGAACAGGCTCACCTGGACTTCGGGCAATTGCGGAGACTGCCCCGACTGTGAACAGGCAATGGAGACCAGGGCCAGAAGAATCACAGGGATGAATAATTTTCGTTTCATGGTCGGTTCCTTGGTTAAAGAGTGATTGCCTGACTCTTATTGTAGGAATCAAATCTTCCCATGCACCGGCTGTTGGTAGGTGAATGGATTAATACTTTCGTAAGTTGATGGGGCGTAGTCTGCGGGGAGGGGTTATGGAATCCAGTTGAGCTATTGATGCAGGACAAAATCGAAACGGGAGGATAACGCCCGAGCGGTTCGAGGTGATTAACCCAGCAGCCCCCGTCAATCATGACGGGGGCTGCTGG
>DAOUGC010000238.1:0-41701 GCA_034429695.1 Levilinea sp. | reverse complement strand
CAAAAGGCAACCTGGAAATCACCACGCATGACCGTCAGGAATTGATGGCGGGTACTTCTCCGTATACTTTTCGGTTTGAGCAGACAGCGCCTGACCGGTTGGAGGTGTACCTGGAGACCGATGCCCTTCTGCATTTACCCGTGGATGCAATTGTCCATATTGAACGGGTTAATGGCAATTTTACCGCCAAAAACTGGCCTGGCGACCTGAGCGTTGAGCGGGTGGATGGAAACCTGAACGTGATGGGCGCCAACCTGCTCAAGGTGATCAAAGTGGCGGGCAACCTGAATGTGAGCGATATTCGTTCAGCACTTTCATTTGCCAAAGTGGGCGGCGAAGTGCTCGCTCAACGGGTGCATGCTGTGATGGAGAGCGGCAAGCTGGGCGGCGACCTGAATGCTGAGATTGATCTCCTGCAGGGTGAAATCCGCGCCGGTGGGGATGTAATCATGACCGCGTCAGCGGTGGGTGACAAGGCGCGTTTGGATGCAGGCGGCAATGTGCAGCTTACCACCCCGATGCTTGGCAAGGATGTCATGCTGGAAGCCGGAGGCAATGTTGGGCTGGTTGTCACCCAGACAACCGGTTTCAAGCTGGATGCACAATGCGGCAGTGGCGAAATTGACATCCACCTGGCGGGACAACACTTGCAGATCCGGTCGCATCATTATTCCAACACCTTTAATGACTCTAACAACAGTCTGGCCATCCGGGCAGGCGGCAGGGTAAGGATCACAGATGAAGCTCTGGCAGGCGGGGAGGTTGAGATGAACTTCGAGCATTTGTCCGAGCAAATGGAAGGTATCAATCGGATGGTGGAAATCAATGTTTCAGCCGCCGTACGCCGTGCGGAAGAACTGGCGGCCAACGCCGAACAAATGGCAGCCAACATCGAGCGCGAAGTCAGGATTCGCTTTGAGAGAGAGCATGGAGAACCTGTCCAGCCTGTTTCGGATGCAAATACATCTGCCGCTGCGCCAGTTGCAAATGATAACGTTGAAAGCTCCAGCGTCAGCGATGAAGAGCGATTGACCATTCTGCGCATGTTACAGGAAAAGAAAATCACCCCTGAGGAAGCTGAGCGGTTGCTCGAGGTACTCGAGAATCGGTGATCAATCAAGGCTGAATCTACTATAATGGGGTGGGAGTATTCTTATGTCCATAAAAAACATGCGCCGTGAAATATTGCAAAAAGTCGCCGATGGACGTCTGTCTGCGGAGGATGGCAACCGCCTGCTGGGAGCAATTGAGGAAATGCAGGGTTCACCAGAAATGTTGGCGAGTGGTGAACAGGAACAATCGTCTGAAACCGTACCACCCGAAAATCCACCGCATGCTTCTTCCGATATGCCAGCTTCTGACCCGGATGATTACCTTCAAAAACGGGTGCATGCATGGCAGCGCTGGTGGTTGTTGCCATTTGGTGTTGGCGTGCTGTTGACCGTCCTTGGCGCATGGTGGATGTACGACGGCATGACAAGTGCCGGATTGGGTTGGGGGTTCTGGCTGGCGTGGTTCCCGTTCTTGCTGGGTCTGGCATTGATGATCCTGGGCTTTTTCTCGCGCAGCATGCCCTGGTTGTTTATCAAGGTTCATGAGGTTAATGATGACGGCGGTGAGGATAACGTCAATCTGATGTTCCCCCTGCCGATTGGTCTGGCAGGGTGGGGGTTGCGCACTTTCGGACACCATTTGCCCGAGGAGGCGCGTCAGGTGGATATCGCCGGTATGTTGGAGACCTTCGAAGCCAACCGCGATCAGGATGCACCGTTGATGGTGGTGGTTGACGAGGAAAACACGCATGTTGAGATCGCGCTGGTAAACCCGGCGGCGCCGGCAGCACGGGCCAAAACAGTCTGAAAGGGACTGCCATCCCTGGCATACTTAACTGGTTCGCTTGCGAACCAGTTTTTGTTTTTAAAGATATCCTGCTTTTGATTATGTATAATCATAATGATGAAGAAACGTTCCTGGTCTCGCATTGTTTTGAGCGTTTTGTTAATCCTCATTGCGGGTATCCTGGTTTTATGGACCAGCCTGCCAATCCTCACAGATACCCAGGTGCTTCCCATGCCCACGGTTCAAATCAATGGTGAGGAATGATGATGCCGGGAAAGTCTTCCATTTCCTTTTCTTATGCTTTGCTCCACCGGTTGACTATTCTCCTGCTATTTGTCGTAATGGTGACTGCCTGTGCGCCTGGGGTGATGGAAGATTATCCTCCAATGGCTGAACCGGAACAGGAAGAACCGGAAGCGGAGGAGCCGGTTGTTTTACCAACCCTCACTGTTCAACCGGAGAGCGACGACTATGAGATGGAAAAACGCATGATGGTGGTGGAAACACCGCGGCGGTTGCGGGTGGGGGATGGAGAAATCATTCGTGTGTCGCTTGAGATGAATGAGGACGGCAGCCTGACTCCCACTGCTGAGATGGATGGGCATGAAGTTGAGCTGCAGCCTGTGAACATCCCCAACCTGTATGATGATTACAATCTGGTGGCGGAAGCGCGGCTGGATCTGGCGGGGATGGAGGTTGAACCTTACGGTGTCATCCAGACGCCCATGCGGCCAGGGCAACGGCTGGATTTTTTCTGGAGCGTCCGAGCTGCAGAAGCGGGGATTTACCGGGGAACATTGTGGCTGTACTTGAACTTGGAGCCAAAATCGGGGGGAGAATCGGACCAGCAGGCATTGTTGGCCAGGCCGCTCGAACTGAAGGTGGTCAGTTTTTTGGGGATGCCGGCCTGGGTGGGTCGCGTTCTGGGGGGTGTTTCCGGAGTGGCGGGTTTGGTACTGGGCATCCCATTTGCTGATCTGCGTAAGGTCTTTCGAGGAAAACGCCATGCTCAGACTGAAAAAGTCGGGAAGCAAATTGGTTAGGAAAACATACCAAAACCGGTAAGATTACGGAACATTGTGATAAAATACACTTGCTGCCTGGTCATATCAAGAGTGTCATGAGGAGTGGAAATTTCAATGCTCAACGACTGGCTTTATATAGGCATATTTGTTTTAGTGTCATTATTCCTTCCCGCGGCAGCCATTGGTATTGCTGCCATCCTATCCCCCAGAAAACCTGACTTCATTAAGAACGATACCTATGAGTGCGGTGTTGAAACTGTGGGGGAGACCTGGGTGCAGTTCAAGGCGCAGTATTACGTATATGCGCTGGTGTTTCTGGTTTTTGATGTGGAGACCATTTTCCTTTACCCGTGGGCGGTGGCTTTCAATCAGTTAACGCTGTTTGCCGTGGTGGAGGCAATCCTGTTTATCTTGATCCTGTTGGGGGGACTGATTTACGCCTGGCGCAAAGGTGCGCTGGAGTGGCAGTAGGTTGGGAGGCGCAGTGGAATTTCTTAACGATCCGACTGGCTGGTTGTTCCGTTTTTTGTCTGACTGGTTGACCAGTTTGGGCATGGCGCCCTGGCTGACGACTGCATTGTTGTTCCTGGTGGGTGCATTTGCCCTGGCAACCGGCGCCATGGTCTTCACCATGTTGTTGATCTGGCTGGAACGAAAAATCATCGGGCGCGTGCAGGACCGGTTGGGGCCCAACCGGGTGGGGCCGTTTGGCCTGTTCCAATCGGTTGCTGACATGCTAAAGATTTTCACCAAGGAGCATATCACGCCATTTGGTGCAGACCGGGTGCCGTTCAACCTGGCGCCGGTGCTGTCAGTGGCGGCCGTTTTGATGGTGTGGGCAGTGATCCCATTCACGCTGACCTTGTACGGGGTGGATCTCAATGTTGCCGTCCTGTATATCGTGGCGGTTGGCAGCCTGGGCGAGATGGCGGTGGTGCTGGCGGGCTGGGGCTCGAACAATAAATTTGCCCTGCTGGCGGCTTTCCGTGCGGTGGCGCAACTCATCTCTTATGAAGTGCCAATGGTGCTCTCACTGCTTATTCCGGTGATGTTGGCGGGTTCGATGAGCCTTAACACCATTACCCAGGCGCAGCAGGTTCCGTACATTTTGGTGGCGCCGGTGGCGGCTTTGATTTTCTTCATATCATCCATTGCAGAAGTGGGGCGCGCGCCGTTTGACCTGGTGGAGTCGGAATCCGAGTTGGTGGCAGGATTTAACATTGAGTATTCCGGGCTGAAGTTCGGCATGTTTTACGTAGCCGATTTTTTGCATGCCTTCACCATTTCACTATTGTTCGCCACATTCTTTTTGGGCGGTTGGATGGGGCCGGGCGTCCAGCAGTTTCCGCTGCTTGGGGTGGTGTATTACATCGCCAAGACTGCCATTGTTTACTTTGCCATGATCGTGCTGCGGGCTTCCATGCCGCGCTTTAGGATCGACCAGATGATGGATCTCAACTGGAAAATTTTGACACCTGTCTCGTTGATCCTGATCATCTTCACGGCTTTGATGATGAAGCTGGTTCCGCAGACGCCCAAAGTGGTGTTTGTGGCAGCCATGCTGGTCATGAATGTGCTTGTGCTGGTGATTTATGACACCATTTACGACCGCTTGACCGCCGGCAGCCGCCGCAAGCAGGTGGCGACCCCCAGACCGGTGGCAACGCCTGAGAAGGTTTCGGCTTTTCCTGTTGATACAGATAATCCGCAAGCCGGGGTGGAAACCATATGAGCGGAATGCAAATCATCTTCCTGATAGCCGCGCTGGTCACGCTGGGAGCAGCGGTGATGGTGGTGAGCGTACGGCGCATGATGCACGCTGCGCTGTGGCTGGTGCTTTCATTAATGGGCGTGGCGGTGCTGATGGCGCTGCTGGAAACCCGATTCTTTGCCATTGTGCAACTGCTGGTGTATATCGGGGCAATCGCCATCCTGATCATCGTGGGTGTCATGCTGACGCGGCGCATGATGGATGACGAACGCCAGCAACTTCACCGCGCATGGTGGTTGGGTCTGGTGCTGTGCGCTGGTCTGGCGGGTGGGCTGATCTGGCTGATCACCCGCTGGGATGCCAGTACCGTGGTTGAGCGGTCGGTGGCAGCGGGCGGAGAGGATATTCAGGCGCTGGGTCTGGCGCTGGTGGACCCCAATGGTTTTGTCATCCCGTTTGAGGTGGCATCCATTCTGCTGCTGGCAGCCATGGTGGGCGCCATCTTTGTCGGTATTGAGCACAAGGAGGCGCGTTCATGATCCCGCTTTCCTGGTATCTGGTGGTCGCCATATTGTTGTTTTTTATTGGCCTGTTTGGTGTGCTGGGCAGAAAGAACGCCATCGCGATGTTGATGGGTATTGAGTTGATGCTCAACGCAGTCAACATTAATCTGCTGGCATTCTGGAGCTACCTTTATGGACAGCAGTTAAATGGGCTGGTGTTTGTTGCCATTGTTTTTGCGGCTGCCTCGGCAGAGACGGCGGTGGGGCTGGCGTTGATAATTTCAGCATACCGTCGCCGCCATTTGATTATTGCCAGTGAACTGGACCTGATGCGTGGTTAACCCGGAGGCATAATTGGTATGGGGATGAATACATTACTCTGGTTGGTTCCGCTGCCACCGTTGCTGGCATTTGTCTTAATCATCTTTTTCGCGCGGCGTAACAATGCATTAAGCCACACCCTGGCGCTTGTTGGTGCGGGGGCATCCTGGCTGGCAGGTATGGCTTTGTTCATCTGGGCGTTGAGTAATATCACTGCAGGGAGCCCGTTGGAAAGCTCGGTCAACTGGCTGCCGATTGGTGAGGAATGGTTGAAGGTGGGGGTGCTGCTGGATCCGTTATCAACGGTGGCGTTGTTCTTTGTGGCCTGGACCGTATTGATGATTTTGATCTACAGCGTGGGGTATCACAATTTCGGACAACCCAAAGGGGCGAATGATCAGGCGGGGTTGCCACCGCAGGGTGCAACCATCAAGGAGCACGGGCACGAGCATGTGGTCCCATCTGTGGAACCGATGTATGCCCGTTTTTTTGCGATGAGCTCGTTGTTTGCCTTTGCCATGCTGGCTCTGGTGGTCACAGACAACCTGCTGGTGCTTTACATGGCATGGGAGATCATGGGGCTGTGTTCTTACCTGTTGATTGGGTTCTGGTATGGCAAACCGTCTGCGCGCGATGCGGCTGTTAAGGCATTCATGGTCACGCGTATCGGCGATATGTTCATGTTGCTTGGGCTTGCCGGGTTGTATGCACTAACCGGGACCTTGAACTTCCGCGAGATTCTGGCCAATCCGGCTGTGCTGGAAGGACTGGCCGCTGCTGTCTCGCCCATCGCCGGTTTAAGCTGGGCGGGGCTGATCGGCTTGCTGCTGTTTGCGGGTACGGTTGGAAAATCAGCGCAGTTTCCATTGCATGTCTGGTTGCCTGACGCAATGGAAGGTCCCACACCGGTCTCAGCCATGATCCATGCTGCCACCATGGTTTCTGCGGGTGTGTACCTGTCGGCGCGTTTCTTCCCATTGATCTCCACCGGCTGGCACAGCGGCGAAGCGTTGACCGTACCGATGCAGGTGATGGCGTGGGTGGGGGTGATCACTGCGCTGCTGGGCGCCACCATTGCAGTGACCCAGAACGATATCAAAAGGGTGCTGGCTTATTCCACCATCAGCCAGCTTGGCTACATGGTGGCTGCGCTTGGTATTGGGGCCTACGGTGCGGCTGTATTTCATCTGGTTACCCATGCCTTCTTCAAGGCGTTGTTATTTCTTGGCTCCGGCTCGGTGATCCACGGCATGGAACACGGTGTGTTGCACACGGGTGAACATGTGGACCCGCAGGACATGCGCAACATGGGTGGATTGCGGAAACGACTGCCGGTAACCTTCTGGACGTTTGTGGCCGGTGGTCTGGCGTTATCCGGTTTTCCGCTGGTGACGGCTGGTTTCTGGTCCAAGGATGCCATTCTGACCGGCGCGTATGAGGGCGGTTTTGAAGTGGTCTTCTGGTTGCTGGCGTTGGCGGCATTGTTGACCGCGTTCTATACCGCGCGGCAGATCGCCATGACCTTCCTGGGTACGCCGCGCAGCAAAGCCGCCGAATTTGCGCATGAACCGGGCAGGACGATGACCGTGCCCCTGACAATACTGGCGGTTTTTGCCGTTGCTGCCGGGTGGGCTGGTATTCCTGAAGCATTTCCGCTGCTTGGCCGCACCGGGGGTGACTGGTTTGCCGGTTTTGTTGGCTCCGGATTGCTGGAAGGCGCCGGTCATGAAGCTGGAGCGCATCATAGCCTGGTCCCGTTGCTGGTCTCGGTGATCGTGTCCGTGGGAGGTCTGGCGCTTGGCTGGCTGGTGTATCGCTCGCTGCGCCCCGGTCAGACCGATATACTGGAACGGCGGCTGGGTGGCTTGTACCGGTTTGTGCAGTCGAAATATTATTTCGACGAGGTCTACAACTTCCTGTTTGTCAAACCGGCGGCCTGGATCAGTGAGGTATTCACGTCCAAATGGGTGGATAAAGGCGTGCTCGACTGGGTTCTGCATCTGATCGGCAAGTTGGGCGGCTGGCTGGGTGGAGTGCTGCGCAATGGGTTTGATACGCCTGTGATCAACGGCGCGGGCGATGCCCTTGGCAACGGTACAAAAATGACGGGTGGTTCCATGCGCGGCATGCAGAGCGGTCGTTTGCAACAGTACATGCTGGTGACCATCCTGGCGGTATTGCTTACCGGGGTGATCTTCGTGTTTTTACTTTCATCCATATAGAGCGGTGCAACCGGGGATACAGGGATGGAATTTCTTGCCAATCATTTACTGACGTTTATTCTTTTTCTGCCTGCAGTAGGCGCGCTGGTATTGCTTGGACTGCCTGCCGGACGGGAGAAATTGTTACGCTGGGTGGCGCTGTCATTCAGTCTTTTGGTGTTTGCGCTGTCACTTGTGGCATGGGCGCGTTTTGATTCAACCATGGCAGGCTTTCAAATGGTGGAAAAAGTGCCGTGGTTTGCCGCGATCCAGGCTGATTATCACCTCGGCATTGACGGGCTTTCACTGGCGATGGTCCTGCTGACTGCGTTACTGACCCCACTGGCGCTGCTGGCTTCCGGCTCGATCAGGGAACGTTTAAAAGGGTATTTGATCCTGTTCCTGTTGCTGGAAACCGGAATGCTGGGTGTGTTTCTCAGTCTTGATTTGCTGCTTTTCTTTGTGTTTTGGGAAGTCGGGCTGGTTCCGATGTACTTCCTGATCAACCAGTGGGGTGGGGCAAACCGCAATTATGCCTCCTTGAAGTTCATCCTGTATACCATGGGCGGTTCTCTTGGTTTGCTGCTGGCAACCCAGGCGATCGGCGTGGTGGCGAACACTTACGACCTGACCCGTCTGTACGAAATATTGCCGTCGCTTCAGGACGGGACGTTATTCAATTTGCCGGTTGCCACGGTCAAATCCATCGCCTTCTGGGCGTTTGTGATTGCGTTTGCCGTCAAGGTTCCGGTGTTCCCCTTCCATACCTGGCTGCCGGATGCGCATACAGAAGCCCCCACTGCTGGTTCCATGATCCTGGCGGGGGTGTTACTCAAGCTGGGCGCTTACGGGTTCCTGCGCCTGGTGTTACCACTCTTCCCGCAGGAATCGCAAATATATGCTGGCTGGCTGGCGGCTTTTGGCGCGCTGGCGATCATCATGGGGGCGTTTGGGGCGTATGGGCAATCCGACTTCAAACGGTTGGTGGCATATTCATCCATCAATCATATGGGGTTTGTGGTGCTTGGTATAGCGGCTGCTGCAAAATCAATGGAGGGTCCTCATGCGGTGTTTGCGCTCAACGGCGCGGTCCTGCAGATGGTGACGCACGGGTTATCGGCGGCTGGCATGTTCTTCCTGGTGGGGGTGCTGTACGATCAGGCGCACACCCGCAATCTGAATGATTTCGGCGGCTTATGGCGGCAGATGCCGGTGTACGGCAGTCTGTTGCTGGCGACCGCCATGGCTTCGCTGGGGTTGCCTGCCATGGGCGGGTTTGTGTCCGAATTTCTGGTGGTGCGGGGAGCCTTCCCGGTCTTCACCCTGGTCACCACGCTTTCGATGATCGGGCTGTTGTTCACAGGCGCGTACATCCTTAAGGCGCTAAAAATGGTGCTGCATGGGCCATTGAATGAACGCTGGCAGGGGACCCTGCGGGATGTCACTGCCTTGGATGTGGTCATCATCGCACCCATGCTGGCTTTGACCATTGCCATTGGGGTGTATCCGGCCTGGTTGATGGATCTGATAAACCGCGCCATTAATCTCATTTTTTAACCGGTGGGGTGATAACAGCATGAATTTTCCAATACTGAGTGTTATGGTGTTCATACCCCTGGCAGCAGGAATTGCCATTCTGTTGCTGCCGGTTGGAAGGACTGCCTGGCCGCGCCGGGTGGCTGCTGTTGCAGCCGGATTGGTGCTGGCGCTCTCGCTGGTGGTTTATTTTGGTTACTCAAATGAAGCGGGAGGATATCAGTTCATTGAACGCATGAACTGGATCCCACAGCTTGGCATCTCGTACTTCCTGGGGGTCAACGGGGTGAGCGCGCCGCTGGTGTTGATGACCGGCGTGGTGGTTTTATCGGGCGTGCTGGTGTCATGGCGGGTGGAAGACCGCCCCAAGGAATTTTTCTCGTTCTACATGTTCCTGGCTGCCAGTGTACTGGGGGTGTTCGTCTCGCTGGACCTGTTTCTACTGTTCTTCTTCTTTGAGATCGCGGTTTTCCCAAAATACTTGATGATCATTCTGTGGGGGTATCCGCAGACGCGCGAGTATGGCGGCATGAAGTTAACGTTGTACCTGTTTGCCGGAAGCGTGGTGGCGCTGGTGGGTGCACTGGCGTTGTATTTTGGCTCAGGGTTGCACACGTTTGACATGCTGGCGTTGGAGGGAGCGGGTTTCCCGGCAGATTTTCAGCGGTTGTGGTTCCCGGTGGTGTTTATCGGGTTCGGGGTGCTGAGCGGCATCTTCCCGTTCCATTCGTGGGCGCCTGACGGCCACGTGGCAGCACCGACAGCGGTGTCCATGCTGCTGGCGGGTGTCGAAATGAAGGTGGGAGCATTTGCCGCGCTGCGCGTAGCCATTACCCTGTTGCCTGAGGGAGCGCGTTTTTGGGCGCTGGGTATCCTGATCCTGGCGACAATCAATGTGGTCTACGGTGCATTTATTGCGTTGATACAGACCGATTTCAAGTATGTGATCGGTTTCTCGTCGGTCTCGCACATGGGGTTGGTGCTGATTGGTTTTGCCACCCTCAACGAGAAGGGCTTGCTGGGGGCGGGGATGCAAATGTTCTCGCACGGCATCATGACGGCGTTATTCTTTGCCATTGTCGGCATGGTGTATGACCGCACCCACATTCGCGATATTGCCCGTTTGGGCGGGCTGGTCAAAAAACTGCCGTGGGCCGCGGTTGGCTTTATCATCGGTGGTCTGGTATCGATGGGCATGCCCGGTTTCTCGGGGTTTATCGCTGAGTTTCCCATTTTCATGGGCGCATGGAGTGCGGCGCCGTGGGTGGCGATCACCGCGGTGATTGCCATTTTGGTTACCGCTGCCTACATTTTAATCGTCGTACGCAGGGTTTTCTTTGGCGAACTGCCGGCTGAGTATGAAAACGTGGCTCCGCTTGAAAAGAAAGACAAGTTCGTGATCGGCATGTTGAGCTTTATCGTGATTGCGCTGGGCTGGTTCCCGGCGTTGATGACCCCGTGGGTGCAATCAGGGATGAGCCAGGTACTGGCATTGCTGGGTGGGAGGTAGGAACATGCAGAGTGTGGGAGAAATGATCCTGGTACTGGCTCCTGAGATTGGTCTGCTGGTTCTGGCGCTGATCCTGCTTGGTGTGGACCTGGCGGTGAAAAAGCGTGCTCAAATTCTGGGCTGGGTGACGTTTGCCGGTCTGTGTGTGGTAATTGCCCTGTCGATCCTGTTTGCCCGCCCGGCTGAAGAAGGTCAACTGTTGTGGGGGGGCATGTTGCGGTTGGACGGCATGGGTTTCATCTTCCGGCTGATCTTCCTGAGCGGGGCGGCAATCACCGCGTTGCTGGCGCAGCAGAGCGAACGGCTTTCCAATCACGGTGAATTCTTTGTGCTGCTGCTGGTAAGCACGCTGGGTATGAACCTGATGGCCTCCGCGGCTGACCTGATCGTGCTGTATCTGGCGATCGAAACCACGTCCATTCCCTTGTTTGTCATGGCTGGCTTTTATACCCGTGATGAACGCTCGGTGGAAGCCGGGGTGAAGTACCTGCTGTATTCCGCCATGGCATCGGCCATCATGTTATTTGGATTTTCCTTCCTGTACGGGTTTTCGGGGACCACCCAACTATATGAAATTGCTTCAGGTTTTCAGGCAGCCAATGTTCCCCTGGTTCTGTTAATGACCGCGCTGTTGTTTGTGCTGGTTGGGTTTGGCTTTAAAGTGTCGGCAGCCCCGTTCCATTTCTGGGCACCGGATGTGTATGAAGGTGCCCCCACCCAGGTGGCAGGGTTCCTCTCCACGGCATCCAAAGCGGCTGGTTTTGCCGTGCTCATTCGCCTGTTGACCGTGGCTTTTCCAGATCAGGCGCACATCTGGATGATGGTGCTGGCTGTTCTGGCGACGTTAAGCATGGTGGTTGGCAACCTGCTGGCATTGGTGCAAAGGAATATCAAACGCCTGCTGGCGTATTCATCCATTGCACAGGCCGGGTACATGTTGATCGGTGTGGCAGCCGGTAGTCAGTTGGGCAACAGCGCCGCGGTGTACTATCTGATGGCGTATCTGGTGACCAACCTGGCAGCCTTTGGGGTGGTGATGGTGGCGGGGCGCGCGGTTGGGTCTGACCAGATATCGGCTTTTGCCGGTCTCAGCCGGCGTTCACCGGCGCTGGCATTTCTCATGCTGGTGGCGCTGCTCTCGCTGGGGGGCATACCGCCGTTTGCCGGGTTCATGGCAAAGGTGCTGGTTTTGTCGGCGGCGGTGGAAACCGGTTTTGTTTGGCTGGCCTGGGTGGGCATCATCAACTCGATTGTCGGCCTGTATTACTATCTGAATGTGGCAAAGGTGATCTACCTGTATCAGTCTGATCAGGATGACCAACCGGTCAATGTGAAATTTGCCTGGGGCGCTGCGTTGGCGATCACCGGAGCAGCCATTCTGGTGTTGGGTGTATGGGTTGCGCCGTGGTTGCAGGGCGCAAGCATGGCTTCGATCTTCTAAAAAAAAGGCGCACTCATGGGTGCGCCTTTCACCTTTTGTTGACTAGCGTTTTTGGGTTTGTTATAATACCCTACGATGAACCTGCCAGATGGAAGCAACGGGGATCAAAAACGCCATGTGACCAATCTGGCTGTGGTTGGGGTGGTGGGACAGGTGGGATGTGTCACCCTGGTCATCCTGATCATTGCGCTCATCGGTGGGTTGTGGCTTGACAATCGAATGGACTCAAAACCGCTATTTACGCTGATTTTCCTGGCGGCGAGTATTCCAATATCGGTGGTCAGCATGTTATGGATTGTTCGCAACGTATTGAAAAAATTTAAACCAGACCTGGAAAATCGGGTGCGTTCAGGGGTTGAAGGGAATAAGGAGGAGAACCTTGGAGGAAAAGACGCATAAGAAACGTCGGTTCGGCTTCAAGCGGTGGATTGTCCTGGGTCTAATCATCTTGATGATCATCGGCGCGAATCTTTACCCGCCGATTGCTCCGCATATTCAGGTTGCGCCAGAAAACGTCAGTCATGAGCCGTTGTTTTCTTTGCCTGTCATTGGCGACTTTTATCTGACCAACACCCTGATCGCCATGCTGATTGTTGATTTGATCCTGCTTGCGATTGGGTGGGCGGTTCGATCAGCGGTGAAAAAGGGGACGCTGGTTCCGGGCGGCATTGCCGGAGCGATGGAAGCCCTGTTGGAAGTGCTTTACAACCTGGCGGAATCATCAGCCGGCAAGTATACGCGCAAGATTTTTCCGTACTTTGCCACCATTGTCTTGCTGGTGCTGGTTGCCAACTGGATGGAGCTTATCCCGGGTGTGGACAGCATTGGTGTACTGGAGCCATCTGATCATGGCAATCCGGTGCAGACGTTGATCCCCGGCGTGCTGGGTGCGGTGGTGAAAGGTGATGAGGGCGCTCATGCTGAAAACATGGGCATGATCATCCCCTATGTGCGCGTATTGTCAACCGACTTAAACTTCACCCTGGCGCTGGCGCTGATTTCAGTGCTGGTGACCCAGGTGATGGGTGTGCAGGCACACGGGTTGGGGTATTTCCTGCGCTTCTTCAATGTGCGCACCATTTTCTCCAAACCCCTGTTTGGCGCAATCGACTGGGCGGTATCAATCCTCGAATTGATTTCAGAGTTTAGCAAGATCCTTTCGTTTGCATTCCGGTTGTTTGGCAATATCTTCGCCGGCGCCGTGTTGTTGTTCCTGATTGGCTCGATGGTGCCGGTGTTTGCACAGTCGGCCATTTTGCTGTTTGAGTTTTTCATTGGTCTAATCCAGGCTGTGGTGTTTGGCATGCTCACCATGATCTTCATGGCGCAGGCCGTACAGGGCCACGGCGAAGAGCATTAAAAGCAATTGATCATTCGTTTCTGACCAGGCTGGAAGGAAATTCAGGAGGAGAAAACAAACATGGAAGGTAATATCGTAGAGGCGGCAAAATTTATCGGAGCAGGTCTGGCCATGATTGGTGCGGCCGGCGCCGGGGTGGGTATTGGTTTGAGCGTGCAGGGAGCGCTTGAAGGTATGGCGCGCAACCCCGATACATATGGTACGCTTTTGACCAACATGATCCTCGGTATTGCCTTCTCTGAAGCCATCGCCATTTATTGTCTGGTGATTGCTTTCCTGATGCTGTTTGTTCTGTAGGCCAACGGAGGGCAGCCTTGGAAAAACTAGGTCTTAATCTCGGATACTTAATTGTTCAAATTCTCAACTTTGCGGTGGTGTTTTTAACCCTCAAAGCCTGGGTGTATGATCCCTTGACCAAGATGCTGGCGGAACGGCGTGAAAAGATTGCCCAGGGTCTTGAAGATGCCCGCATTGCGGCTGAAGCGCGCGCCAACGCCGAAAAGGAAGCCGACCGCATCATTACAGAAGCACAGGGGCAGGCGGCTGGTATTGTTCGTGACGCCACCCAACGCGCCGAATCGGTTGAGAAGGATCGACTGGCAGGTCTGGATGCGCAACTGGCTGAACGCCGCCAGAATCTGGAAGCCGATCTTGAACAGCAAAAGAACGTCATGCTTGCCAATTTACGCGGTCAGGTGGTCAACCTGGCCATTGCCGGAGCGCGGCAGTTGATCCAGGAATCGTTATCTGGTGATGAGAGCCGCCAGCGCTCCCTTTTGGATGAATTCTTTACCGGAATCCGCAAGGGCCAGGTGACTGAATTGCAGGGTCAAAACCTGAGCGGAGAAGTGGTGGAGGTGATCAGCGCCATTCCTTTGAATGCGCAGGAACAGGAAACCGTACGTAACAGCATCGGCAGCGGAGCCAAGGAAGTTCGCTTCCGAACTGACCCCGCTCTTCTGGGCGGCATTGTGGTACGCGCAGGTGACCGCGTGATTGACGCCTCAGTGCGGACCCGTTTGCAGGAAATGCGTCAGAGCCTGCAGTAAGGACCCATGAGGAAGGGAATGTTGTAAATGGCCTTTGGTGAATGGGGTTTCTCATTCACCAAAGTTTGTTTTCAAAAGGAGAGCGTGTGACCGGATTTATTCGCAAGACTCTGGCCCAGTTGGTCGGTGAAGCCCGTTTGGTCTTGATAAACCAACCCACTCTCACCGATGTGCCCATCACCGGGGTGTGGATGGACTCGCGTTCCATTGAGCCCGGTGGGATCTTTGTGGCGGTCAAAGGGGGCAATGCCGACGGTCATCGTTTCATTCCAGATGCCATCCAACGAGGAGCTGCCGCCGTGGTGGGCAGCGATGACTTGCAGGACCTGCCGGTTCCCTATCTGCAGGTGGAAGATGCGCGCAACTCGCTTGCCTTGTTGTCAGCGGCTTTCTTTGGTTATCCGGCCCGCTCCATGACCGTGATCGGAGTGACCGGAACGGACGGTAAAACCACCACATCCAACATGATCTACCACATCCTGCTAAAAGCCGGTATGTGGGCTGGAATGGTGTCAACGGTCAACGCTGTGATCGGTGGTGAAGTCATCGATACGGGGTTTCACGTCACCACCCCTGAAGCGCCGGATATCCAGCGTTACCTGGCACGCATGGTGGCTGCAGGATTAACCCACGCCATTTTGGAGACCACATCTCATGGGTTGGCCCAGCAGCGCGTAACCGGTTGCGAGTACGACATTGCCGTTGTCACCAATATCACCCATGAGCATCTCGATTATCACGGCAGTTACGAAGGCTATCGGGATGCAAAGGGTCTGTTGTTTCGCTCCCTTGGAGATACGGTCAACAAACAACGTGGCAACCCGCGCGTGGCGATTTTGAACCGGGATGATGAATCGTATGATTACTTGCATTCCATCACGCCGGTTCGTTCAGTCGCATACAGCCTGACGCCGCACAAGGCTGAATACTGGGCGGAAGATATCCGTCATGATCCAAGCGGCCTGCATTTTACTGCAGTTGGGCCAGGCTTTCGCACTGAAGTGTCTTCGCGTTTGATGGGCAAATACAATGCCTCAAATGCACTGGCTGCCATGGCAGCGGCAATTGAAGGGCTGGGTATTGCCCCTCAAAAAGCCGCCGAAGGCATCGCCGCGTTGGATGCCATTCCAGGGCGTTTTGAACGGGTGGATATGGGCCAGGATTTCATTTCCATTGTGGATTTTGCCCATACACCCAACGCGTTGAGGAATGTACTGCAAACCGTGCGCGAAATTACAGGCAAGCGGGTGATTGCTGTGTTTGGCTCGGCAGGATTGCGTGACCGCGAGAAACGGCGCATGATGGCCGAAATATCGGTTGAGCTGGCTGACCTGACTTTCCTGACCGCTGAAGATCCTCGCACGGAATCGCTGGACGGCATCCTGATGGAGATGGCGACTGCCGCGCAAAAACAGGGGGGGGAGGAAGGCCGCAATTTTTGGCGGGTGCGCGACCGGGGAGAAGCCATATACCAGGCGGTATGCATGGCTCAACCCGGTGACGTGGTGATTGCCTGTGGCAAGGGACACGAGCAATCCATGTGTTTTGGGATCGAGGAATTTCCGTGGGATGACCGGGTGGCGATGCGCTCGGCAATTGCACGGAGAATATCGGCGACCGGACCGGCCATGCCCTATCTGCCCACCCAGGACGATTAAGCTGGCCAATATGGTGCCATAGGATACCTGTATCCATAGGATACCTGTATCCATACGATACCTGTATCCATACGATACCTGTATCCTCAGGATACCTATCCAATAGATATATATAATGAAGAACCCCCTCCTTGATGGGAGGGGGTTTGTTGTTTGAAAGTGTGATTTATCGGTCGCGTCCGCGTCCACGGTCGCCGCCCCGGCCACGATCGCCGCTGCGTCCACCGCGATCACCACCACGGTTGCCGCCCGAGCGTCCGCCGCCGCCGCTGCTGCTGCGCGGGCGATCATGCTCAAGGGCTTCTTCCGGGGTCCAACCTTCAAGAACGGCCTGACGTGATAACCGGATCTTGCCGTTCTCATCAATGGCGGTCACCATCACGGTGAGTTCTTCACCCAGGCCAACCACGTCTTCCACCTTGTTGACGCGCTCAGAATCGAGCTGTGAAATGTGGACCATGCCGTCCACATTGGGCAGGATCTCAACAAACGCACCAAAGTCGGCAATGCGCACGACCTTGCCTGTGTAGATGCGCCCAACCTGCGCCGATTCGGTCAGCATCAGGATGCGCTCACGGGCAGCCGCTTCGGATTCACCATCGGTGGCGGCAATGTACACTGTGCCGTCGTCCTCGATGTCAATGCGGGTGTTGGTCTCTTCCTGCAGCGCGCGGATGGTCTTGCCGCCCGGGCCAATGATGGCGCCGATTTTGTCCACGGGAACCTTGATGGTGGTAATGCGTGGAGCGTGCGGTTTGAGCTCGGGGCGCGGGGTGGGAATGATCTCAAGCATTTTTCCCAGAATGTGGGTGCGGCCGTCGCGTGCCTGTGCCAACGCCTGGGTCATCAGTTCAGGGGTGATGCCCTTAATCTTGATGTCCATTTGCAACGCAGTGATGCCGCGGTCGGTTCCGGCAACCTTGAAGTCCATATCGCCGAGGTGATCCTCAGTACCGAGGATGTCAGTGAGGATGGCGTAACGGCCGTTTTCCATAATCAGACCCATGGCAACACCGGCCACGGGCGCCTTGATCGGCACACCGGTGTCCATCAGTGCCAGGGTGGAGCCGCAAACCGAAGCCATGGAGCTGGAACCATTACTTGCCAGCACTTCAGACACCAGGCGCAGTGTATAGGGGAATTCCATTTCGCTGGGGATCACAGGCACCAGGGCGCGTTCTGCCAGTGCGCCGTGCCCGATCTCGCGGCGTGACTGACCGCGCAGGGGGCGGGCTTCGCCAGTGGAGAAGGGCGGGAAGTTGTAGTGGTGCATGTAGCGTTTGGTTTCGGTGGGGGTCAGGTTGTCCAGTTCCTGGGCTTCCTTAGGCGTGCCAAGGGTTGCCAGGGTGAGTACCTGGGTTTCGCCACGGGTGAACAGGCCTGAGCCGTGCGCGCGCGGGGCAATGTCAACCTCACACCAGATGTCGCGCACCTGGGTGGTCTGGCGGCCATCGGGGCGAACGCCGTCGTTGATGATGCGCTGGCGAATGACCTCGCGCATGACTTCGTGGAAGGCTTCCTTGACGGTGCTCTTCAGGCTTTCATCCTCACCGGCGATCTCTTCGACCGCCTGGTGCTCGAGCATTTCCAGCCCGCCGTACAGGTTGGCTTTCTTGTAGGGCTGTTGCAACAGGTCCAGGATGGGCTGGGTGAAGGCGGCACGCACCTTCTCAACATATTCCTGGTTGAGCGGGAAGAGCTGCACCTCGCGCTTGGGCTTGCCGATTTCGGCGGCCATGCGCTCCTGCAGTTCCACCAGCGGGAGCAATGACTTGTGGCCAAAGCTGAGAGCCTGCACCATCACGTCCTCGCTAATTTCGTTCGCGCCACATTCCACCATCAGGATGGCGTCACGGGTTCCGGCAATGCGCAGGTCCAGATCGGATTCTTCGATCTGGGCAAAGGTGGGATTGACGATGAATTCACCGTCAATGCGCCCGATGCGCACCGCACCGACGGGTCCACCCCAGGGAATGTCAGAGATCATCAAAGCTGCTGAGGCAGCGTTGACAGCCAGCACGTCCAGGGGGTTCTCCATGTCTGCGGAGAAGGAGTACATGATGACCTGCACGTCGTTGCGCATGGACTGATCAAACAGGGGGCGCAGCGGGCGGTCAGTGAGGCGCGCGGTCAGCACAGCATCGGTGCTGGGGCGGCCCTCACGGCGGAAGAACGAGCCAGGGATGCGACCGCTGGCGTACATGCGTTCTTCATAATCAACCGTCAACGGGAAAAAGTCGGCGCCTTCTCGCGGATTGGCGCTCATGGTGGCAGCGGCAAACACCAGGGTGTTTCCCAGGCGCACGCTTACCGCGCCGCCGGCCTGGGCGGCCAGCTTGCCGGTTTCAAACGTGATGGTATGGCTGCCAACCTGGGCAGTATAAAGATGTGATTCGGGTTTCATTTTCCTAATCCCTTTGTTTCCCCTCTAACACGGTCAGGGACTGAAAGCAACTGAGGAAGATCAATTGTCAGTTCCTCAACCCCTTTCAATTCCCAACCGGAGGGGTCGAATAAGATGCAAGAACCAAAACCTGATTGATAAAAATCGGGTAGATGGAAGCCTTTCTCCATCTACCCGATGACAGGCAAACACTATCGCTGGCGGAGGTTCAACCGCTCGACAAGCGCCAGGAACCGCTGGGGGTCCTTTCGGCGCAGGTAAGCCAGCAACCGGCGGCGCTGACCCACCATCTTGAGCAGGCCGCGGCGCGATGATTCATCGTGCTTGTTGGCGCGCAGGTGATCGGTGAGGGTCAGGATGCGTTTGGTGAGCATGGCGATCTGCACTTCCGGTGAACCGGTGTCGGTTTCGTGGACGCGGTGATCGCTGATCAATTGGGTTTTTTGTTCTTTTGTCAGTGACATGACGTATGCTACTCCATTCGGATATATTTTTGCAGGTCTCCATAACCGCAGTCCTTGTGAACCACAGTCAGGACCAGTCAATGGTGCAATTATACCAGTAACGCTGACAAGCGTGAAGGTATTGTGGAATAAATTAGTCCAATTCACATGGGGGCGTTCTTCAATACGGCGCTTAATGACTCCTGTGCCTGTTGCGGGAAGGAAGGCAGGCAGCGCCGTACCAATCGGAAGAGATCGGGCCGGGTGGTGTTGGAAAGCATCTGGCGCAGGGTGAAAACGGTTTCCCGCGGAGAGCGACGGGCAAGGGCGATAAGCACTTCCTGCAGTTCATTCTGGTTTTTGAGTGGTGATACCACCAGCATTGGAGTGAGCGCCTGATAGATGGGGGGAAGGTTTTCCCAATCGCGGTCTTTGACGGCTGGCAACATGGCTTTTATACCCATTGCCTGAACATTGGGAGAGGCATTGCCCAGCCAGTCGCTGATCAATCCCAGCCAGATATCGGTGCGTTCGTTGCGCAGGCGCAGACAACCCTGATCGAGCAAATTTGCCAGTGCTGTGCGTTCCTCGGCGGGCTGGCACCAGGTTTGCAGGCGGCGGGTGACTTCATCCACCGGCTCCAACGCGGCCTGTCCCAGTAGAAAGCCGGCCAGCAGTCGGGGTTCCACGTATTCATCCTGCCAGAGTTCATCAGCCAGAAGCAATGCTGCGCCGGAGTTTTCCCGGGTGCGGACGATCAATTCCAGTTCCAGTTGGCGCATGATCAATGGGGGCAGATGGTGCGAGCGGTACATTTTTGAGCTTTGTACAGCGCTGCCAGCGCGGTAAACCCGTTCAGAATATTGCTCCATAAAATCATGCAGACTGCGCCGATACTCCACTGGCTGGGTAAACTGCCAGGAGAGTTGCGTGATCTGGGCTTTGAGACGATCCATTTGTACGGCTGGCATGGTGGGAAAACCCATCAGGGAGGGAATGGAGCATCCATCCCCTCCCTGATGAAACGGTGTCTAGTAGGCGCGTGAGAAATACACTTTTTTACTGGCAGGCTGCCCGCAGATGGCGCACACCCCGTGGCCTTCAGGTTGGGTGAGTGGAATGCAGCGCGTGGTGGCTTTGGTTTCTTCCTTTACCTTTGCCTCACATTCCTTGCTGCCGCACCACCATACATGCGCCCAGCCGTTTTGCACCACCTGTACCAGATCGGCATAGTTTTCGGCGGGGTGAATGTTGGCGTCGCGGAATTCAGTGGCGCGCCTGAGTAGTGAAGCCTGGATCTCGTCCAGCAGGGCTTTGATCTGCTGATCGAGGTTGTCCATGGAGATGATGGCTTTACCAGGACGGCCGGGCATGTCACGGCGGGCGGTCATGACTGTACGGTTTTGTACGTCTTTTGGTCCAATTTCGATGCGCAGGGGTACACCGCGCAATTCCCAGTCATTGAACTTGAAACCGGGAGTGACCTCGGTGCGGTCGTCCACTTTGACGCGCAGATCGCCCAGTGCTTTGCGAACTTCATCCACCACAGGCATGACCAGGGATTGTTCGGCATCATTTTTGAAGATCGGCACGATCACCACCTGGTAGGGGGCCAGTTTGGGCGGCAACACCAGACCCTGGTCGTCACCGTGGGTCATGATAATAGCACCGACAAAACGTGTGGATACACCCCACGAAGTCGTCCAACAATGTTGTAGCTGGTTGGCGGTGTCGAGGTATTGAATATCAAAGGCTTTGGCGAAGTTCTGACCCAGGTTGTGGGATGTGCCCGCCTGCAGCGCGCGCGTGTCGCCCATCATGGCTTCGATGGAATAGGAATGAAGTGCGCCGGCAAATTTCTCGGTTTCACTCTTTAACCCGGGCAGAACCGGAACCGCAGCCGTGTCCCTGGCGAAGCGGGTGTAAACATCCAGAATGCGCAGGGTTTCCTCCTCGGCTTCTTCGTACGTGGCGTGGGCGGTGTGACCCTCCTGCCAGTAGAATTCAAGCGTGCGCAGGAACAGGCGCGTGCGCATCTCCCAGCGTACCACGTTGGCCCACTGATTGATCAATACAGGCAGGTCGCGGTAAGACTTGATCCATTTGGAGTACATGTGCCCGATGATGGTCTCTGAGGTGGGACGCACCACCAGGGGTTCTTCCAGTTCCTTGCCGCCGCCAATGGTGACCACTGCCAGCTCGGGGGCAAAGCCTTCGACATGCTCCTTTTCCTTCTCAAGGAAAGACATGGGAATGAACAACGGGAAAGCTGCGTTCACATGGCCGGTTTCTTTAAAGCGGCGGTCGAGGTCCTTCTGAATGTATTCCCATAGCGCCCAACCATATGGGCGGATGACCATGCAGCCCTTGACAGGCGAATAATCAGCCAGTTCAGCCCGCTGCACCACCTGGTTATACCATTCAGAAAAATTTTCACTGCGAGTGGGGAGTTTTTCTTCTGCCATGTGCACCTTGAAAGAGTAAATGGAATGAGGGATTAATGACCTTGATTACAAAACGCGCGCACCTGTTCCACGGCTTCATCCACGCTGAGCGCAAAATGGAGCAGGTCGCGGTCATGTTTCTGTACAAAACCGCCCTGGGTCTCCAGGAAAGCAGTAAACACTTGCTGCCAGCCATCGCCTATCAGGATCAACGGACGTGCAGGCAGGGATTGGATAATCATACGGTTCCACAGCAGGGAGATTTCCACCAGTGTGCCCACCCCGCCAGGCAGGGCGATCGCCAGGTCGGACTGGTCCATGAGTGCTGCCAGGCGTTCATTCAAAGTAGCGAAGCGGCGTTCTTCCAGCACCCAGGCGTTGGGTTTTATCTTGCGCCAATCTTCAATTTCAGCACAGGTGACCCCCACAACATGTCCGCCGGCTTCAGCCGCACCGCGTGATGCGGCTTCCATGGTTCCGATATAACCACCGGTGAGCACGACGTGCCCGTCACCTGCCAGGTGTTTGCCCAGCTCGTAAGCCATTTGATAAACCGGTTCCCCGGGTTTGGGTTGTGCTCCGCCAAAAATGGTGATGTTCATCGTCGTTCCCCTGAATGGAATTGGTCAATTATACCGTGAATTGATGGTCCAAAAGCGGACGCGGTCAAAAGAAAAGGGCTGTCCGTGCGGACAGCCCTGGAATAACCTGTTGAACGAACCTACTCTTCGTGACGGGCAGCCAGTTCCTTCTGGCGCTGGGCAACGATTTCAGCGGTAATGTGAGCCGGAACCACTTCATAGTGGTCGAACTCCATGCTGAAGATACCGCGCCCACCAGTCATGGAGCGCAACTGGGTGGTGTAGCGCTGCATTTCGGCCAGCGGAACGGTGGCGGACACAATGCTGCGGCCGCGTTCGGTTTCCATGCCCATCACGCGCGCGCGGCGGGTGTTCATATCACCCAGCACGTCGCCCATGTTGGCTTCCGGCACAATCACACGCACCATCATGATCGGCTCAAGCAATACAGGGTTTGAGTCCTGGAAAGCCAGTTTGAAGGCTTCACGTCCAGCGATTTCAAAGGCGATGGGCTTGCTGTCAACGGGGTGTTCCTTGCCGTCGAATACCGAGACGCGGATGGCGTTGATCGGGTAGCCAGCCAGGATGCCCTCGCGCATGACGTTGCGAATGCCCTTTTCAATGGCAGGAATGTAGCTACTGGAGATGGCGCCGCCAAAGATGTCGTTGACGATCTCAAACTCACCATCGTAAGGCTCAACCCGCAGGTGAACTTCACCGAATTGACCCGAACCACCGGTTTGTTTCTTATGGCGGTACATGGCCTGGCCCTTGCCGGTGATGGCTTCCTGATAGGGGATGCGCGGAACTTCGGTGGTCAGGTTGACCTGGAACTTGGATTCGGCGCGGCGAATGGCGACTTCGATGTGCTGATCGCCCATACCCTGCAGAATGGTCTGACGGGTGGAGGGTTCATTGCGCCAGGTGAGGGTAAGATCCTCTTCGCACAGGCGGGTGAGGGTGGGGCTGATCTTGGTGGAATCGGCCTGGGTCTTGGGGAAGACCGCCACGCGGAACAAAGCGGTGGGGTATTCAGGCACGGGCAGGGTCAGGGGATGGGCTTTGTCGCACATGGTGTTGCCGGTGTAAGTCTCACCCAGCTTGGCAACCATGCCCAGGTCGCCGGCGTGAATATTCTTCACCTGCAGGGTTTCCTTGCCGCGAGGGATGTACAGCGTGCCAAAGCGTTCTTCGTTGCTGGTGACACTGTTCCACAGGCGGCTGTCGGCTGCAACTGAACCGGAGTATACGCGGAAGTAGGTCTGTTTGCCCACAAAGGGATCGGCCGTGGTCTTCCAGACATACACAGCCAACGGGCCGCTGTCAGAAGCGGTGAGGGTTTCTTCGCCGTTTTTACCCTGTGCCACAGCCGGGGGCACGTCTTTGGGAGAAGGCAGCAAGGTGATGATCGCATCCAGCAGGGGCAGGACGCCGATTTCAGCAGAACCAGCGGACACCAGGACGGGTACGAAGTTCAGGCTGTTCACAACTGCTTTCAGACCGCGCATCACTTCTTCGTTGGTCAGTTCACCGCTTTCCAGATACTTCTCCAGCAGGGCATCCTCACCCTCGGCGGCGGCTTCCACCAGCCGTCCGCGGGCTTCTTCAGCGGCTGCCTGCATGTCGGCGGGAATATCGACCACGGTCTTGCCATCGCCCTTGTAGGCTTTCATGGTCAGCAGGTCGATCACACCCTGGAAATCAGCTTTCTCACCCCACGGCAACTGAATGGGAATGAGGCGGATATCGGAGAACTCTTCCATGGTGGCCAGTGATTTCTGGAAATTGGCATTATCGCGGTTCATCTTGTTGACCACCAGCAGGCGGGGCAGTTTAAACCGGTTGCAGTAATCCCAGGCCAGTTCGGTGCCAACTTCGCGACCGGAGACCGAGTCCAGCAGGATCACGGCGCTGTCCGCGACACGCAGCGCAGAAATCATTTCGCCAATAAAATCGTTGTACCCTGGGGTGTCGATGACGTTGATTTTTACATCGTGATATTCCACCGGGTTTACAGTTGAATAAATGGAAATGCCACGACGAACTTCTTCCTCATCATAGTCGGAGGTGGTGGTTCCATCCTCGACCTTGCCCAAACGTGTGGTTGCGCCGGTGGCATGAAGAAATGCTTCCGTCAGCATGGTCTTGCCAGAGCTGCTATGGGACGCAAGCGCAACGTTTCGAATAAACTCGGCTGTATATTCTTTCATGAACGGGATCCTTCTTTGGAGGCATGATATCTGGAAACCTTATTTTAAAGGAAGTTGCCGGTCTTGTCAAAGCGCCAACCAGCGTGGAGACTTCCATGGACGCTTGTCCTTTTGACTTTCTGCCAACAATCTCATATTATAACAGGGAGTCATTACCCTTCGCGAAAATAGGGAGCATTCCATGAAGGTGATGTACCGCATCTTGATCATTTTGACTGTGTTGATCGCCGGGTGCAGCCTGCCTGGCAACGCACCTGCCGCCCAACCCGATGAGGAAGAACTGGCATTCCTGCTGGCGACGGCAGAAATGGGGCTTACCCTCACAGCGCAACCCAGTCCCACTTTCTCCTTTGACTTTCCCACCATCACCCCTGAGGTTATTGAGGATTCACCGCTGTGCGCTTTTGTGTGGTCAACCAGGGAAGCGCCTGAGACGACGGCGCATTTGCAGGTGGCCATGCAGGAAGCCGGTTACGATAAGGTCCATGTAACTGCACTGGCTTACGGTGAAAACTGCATCAATGCCGAGACCAATGAAGTGGAGTATTTTGCTGCAATGCAGACTGACCTGGTGCTGCAGGTGAATGTGGACAACATTGAGGATACCACCAGCCTGGGTGACTGGGCAGAGAAATGTTTCAGGGTGGCATTGAACGTCCCAGCGGATATTTACGAAGGCGGCGGGATTGGCAATGTGAGCATGCGCTTTGTTTCGCCCATGGGCGATGTGGCAGTTGGGTTTATGGGAAGCCAGATGATGGGACTGCTGGAACAAAATTATCACGGCGCTGATCTGTTCGCCGCGCTGACTGCGCCTTAACCCAGCCGTTTCTCCATGCGCCAGGCCGGCTCCAGCATGTGATGCAGGCGGCCTTCGTGATCATAATAAGACCATTTGCCTGGTTCATGGGCAACCACCCGATACCCCCTGCGCAGATAAAGCTCCCTGGCACGGTCATTGTCCTTGGCAACATTCAGGGTGACAAAGCGGAAACCGCGCTGTGACAGGTCATCCTCCAGCACCTGCAGCATGGCGCTGCCCAGACCCATTGATCGATATTCCGGTCTGATGCGAAACGAGTACAGGTAGCCGCGGATCACGCCGTCTGCCAGCTCGCGACGGTCGGTTTTTAGTTGCACAAACACCTGGCCAATAACGCCAGCTTCTTCGTGTTCTGCCACCCACAATACCGACAACCCGTACAATTGGCGTTGGTATGCCTCGGCATACACCCTCCTGAAGTGGGTGAATTCTCCATCCCATTCCAGTGCGGGCAGATCCTCCTGCCTGCAGTGACGGATGTTAACCTGCGACAACCATTGTGCCGGAGAACGGCTAACGGTCTCCATGAGCGTCGCCTCCCTGCAGGTTTTCATCAGCGAGCAGATCGTTCAGCATGGCTTGCTCTGCGGCCGGTGTGGTGATGACGCCGTCCAGCCAGGCGTCCCGCAGGCGGCGCAGGATCAACCCGTAAATCTCCCCTGGTTTTAAACCTTTTGCACGCAGCGTTTCCCCGGTGGTACGCGGGGCTACATGGCGGTATCGCACGGCGTAGGTTTCGATCACTGCGCGTACATCGGCGGGAAGATCACGGCAGTACAACGCATATAAACCAGCCGGAGAAATGTTCTCAAGCGCCTGCACCACCCGGCTGGGTGGGTGCAAGGGCAGGGCTTTCAGATTATGGAACAGGCGGTTGGCTGCCAGCAGGGTGTCAAACAGGTGATTCTGGAAACGCAAGCGTTCACCCAGTTCCATGATCTCTTCCTCTGAGTTGCCCAGCAGCCAAACCATGTAGCCAAGCGACAATCGCAAGGGTGTTTTTCCAACCAGGTCGGTTAACCCCCAGTGCCCGGGCAGCGGCTGATGAAGCGCCTTATTCATGGGGTCTGTCCAGGCTGGGTCCCAGCGCAGACAGGGTTGAATTCCGGCCAGCAAACCCAGCTCCTGCAGGCGGGCCAGCATGGTGGTGGCATTGGTCTCCGACAGAACAAGATCAAGCTCGTGACGCAGGCGCTGCCCCGAGACCTGTTTGAGCAGGGGAATGGCTTCCTCCATCAACTGCAGGGTGCGATCCTCAATCTTGAAATTAAAGCGTTGTTCAAAACGCACCGCGCGCAACATGCGGGTGGGGTCATCCACAAAGGACAGCGAATGCAGCACGCGCACCCGGCCTTTGCGCAGGTCGGTGAGACCTCCCCAGAAATCGTACAGCTCGCCATAATGTTCACCATCCAAACGCAGTGCCATGGTGTTGATTGAAAAATCACGGCGGTGGAGGTCCAGCTTGATGCTTGAACTTTCCACGCGCGGCAGGGCGGTGGGGTGATCGTAAAATTCTGTGCGCGCGCTGATTAGATCCAGGCTGGTGGGGAGATCCTGCCCCTCCAGCGCAGGTACGGGGCCGGGGTTTTCCAGTTGCAGGGCCAGTCGCTGGCGTTCCTCCGCGATCTGCCACTTGGCAGTGCCAAACCGCTGATGGCTTACCACGCGCCCGCCGTACTGGCGCGAGAGGGCTTGTGCCAGCAGAATGGCATCACCCTCAACCACGATGTCAAAATCCAGCCCGGGGCGCTCAAGCAGCAGGTCGCGCACAAAACCACCCACAATGTAGATCGGCTGATTTTGGCGTACAGCGATGCGCGATATGGTTTTTAGCAGCGCCAGGCGGGCAGGCGGCAAGGCCGACTCGAGCCGTTTTGTCAGGCGTTGACGGCGGCGGGGTTGATTGCCGCTGGTTAGCTGCTGGAGTAGATCGGTGCGGGTGACAATGCCGATTACCTGACGGGTGTCGGGATCCACCACAGGCACCTGACCCCACCCGGTGGTGGTCATCAGGCGTTGCAAATCGTGCACGGATGCTTCAGGGTTGATGGAAACGTCCCCGGCGTCCATCAAGCTGCCGGCGGTCACATTCAGGTGGTGCGCCATGGCGCGGTCTACCGCGCGGCGGGTGAGCAGTCCCAGGATGTGCCCATTATGCACCACAGGGAACCCCTCATAACCGTAGCGCTGCATCTGGATGGAGGCTTCCTGAACGGACGTGGTGGGGGAAAGCAGCCGCGCGCCGTATGACATGATCTGTCCCACAGTGACGGCCGGGGTGACGTGCAAGGGCAGCAGGCCGAGCAGGTGCGCATAGACTCGCTCCAGCGCGGTTCCATTGCCGGGGAATTCATCCAGGTCGCGGTCGCGCAACAGTGCGGCTGCCGCTCTGGAATGACCCCCACCGTGAAATTGACCGGCGATGCGTGCAGCATTGATCTGGTCGGTGGTGGAGCGAGCCACCAGACGGATGCCTTCGCGGGTTTGTACCAGCAGCAACAGTGCATCCACATCCAGGCTGTTCGCCAGGCGGTGCGCCACGGTGGAAATTTCATCCTGCATGTGTCCGGCTTCCGCCTTTGCGGTTACGATGCGCTGTCCTTCCAGGTCAATCGACTCGCTGGCGGCAATCAGTTCATCATAAAGCGCCATCTGTTCGGCGGAGAGCGGTGGATTCAGAAACTGGCCTGCAATTTGCAGGTTGGCGCCAAATCCCAGCAGGGTGGCCACGGCTTCAGCATCCCTGGCGGTGGTATTGGTGTAGGTAAGCGAACCGGTGTCTTCATAAATACCCATCAACAACAGGGTCGCCTCAATGGGCGTGATGGGACGGCGCATGGCCTGGGCGCGTAATTGTTCCACAAAATGGGTGGTGCAGGCTCCCAATTCCAGCAATTGCATGCTCCAACCGGAGGGCGCTTCGCGCCGCAACGGGTGATGGTCAACCACGTGCACGCGCGTTTGCTGGCTCATACCTTTCAATGTGATCAGCGCCTGGGTATCCACCAGGGTTACCTGTTCAATCGGGCGGTTGGGCAGGTCGCGCAATTCAATGAAAGGCAGGTTGTTTGAATACCGGTTGAGAAACTCCTTGAGATTGCGGTTCATGCGGTGCGGCAGGACCGGAATGGCGCCATCGTAGACCAGGGAAGCGCCAAGCAACGCTGCCAGCCCGTCAAAATCCGCCTGTTCGTGGGTTAATAAAATGTGCATGCCCGCTACCGTTCCAATGCCGTCAGGGTTACATCACAACACAAGCCTGTTCATTAATCGCGTTCCGTCGGGTCAGGCGGGAAGGTGAGGTCTTCATGCAGGATGATACGACCGGCGTTTGCAAAATATACCTTTTGCAATACATCGTCATCCAGGCCCAGCCCATACACCATCCAGCGTCCCTGTGGAGGAAGCGGTGAGGTGGAATAATTAAAATATTCATCCTCGCTCTCCAGGAAGCGATACTGGATGCGATATTCATCCACATTGGGAGCCATATCCAGCCCGAACAGGATGCGATCAGCGTAAAGGTTGAAGAAACGTCGGGCTGAATAGGGTTGTCGTCCCAGTTCAGCGGTGCGGGCTGAAATATCCACATTAAAGTTCGGGGCGCGATCCAGCAGTGAAGCGACCCACTGCAGGTTCTCGGCATAACAACCCACGTGAGCGCCGATAAAGGTTGTGTTTGGATGGCGCATGACCAGATTTTCCATGGACTCCACAATACTCAGGAATGACGGGAAGGGAGGAGAAGGGAATTGCCAGTCAGGATTGGCATGCAACTCTTCCCAGCGCTCGTTGTTTGCATCCAAAGGGTCAAAGAAAGCCACCGGGTCGGCGATGTGGATCAGGACGGGAACTTCAAATTCGGCGGCGGTTGCCCAGATCGGGTCAAGGCGCGGGTCATCAACCTTTACCAGTTGACCATTTTGATCCTTGACGTGCAGACCAAGCACCTTCCAGATCTTCAAGCCCTGAGCGCCCCAGCGGATCTGTTCCTTCAGTCGTGCGGCAGCCCATTCGCCAAAGCGGTTTCCCAGTTCAGGAAATTTGGACCAGTTAACGCCCCCAAAATGGGCGAAACGATTTGGAGCACCCTTTTTAAAATGTTCCAGATGTTGCTGAAGGATGTCTTCACCCCAGCCGCCATCCATATCCACCAGCACCTGAACATTGACCTCGTCCATCACTTCGAGCAATTCTGATAACGGCTTGTTTACCCAGCCGCCACCGAAACCTATGCCAACGTGATTATGGGCATCCACCACCGGAAAACGGGGTTGCATGACGTGTGTTTCAGCAGTGACCAGTTTCGATACAGGTGTGTACTCTTCCAGATTCATATCCGGCGCCTCTATTGTTCATGAATGTGTTGTCAGTTTATCCGCCAGGTACACCATCAGAGCAGGCGGTTTCCCTCATTTGATCCCCGGACAGCATTCTTGTTCCAGGAACGATCCCGGTGGATGACTAATTATATCGCTGTGGCGTTTATTTTTATAACCGGCAGCCCCATTTTGGAATCAAACAGTATTATTGATGAGAAAAGTGTACTATACTAATCTGAAGGGGGATAACCTTTCAGCCTGGGCACAGAAGGGAGCAAATGAAACATGGAATATCGCAGGATGGGGAAGACGGGTCTGATGGTGAGCGAACTTTGTCTGGGCGCCATGACCTTTGGGCGTGAATCCACCGAAGAGGTGAGCGTTCAGATGCTCAACCGTTTCCTGGAGGTGGGCGGCAATTTTATTGACACCGCCGATGTATATTCAGACGGTCTGTCTGAGGAAATACTGGGCAGGTGGTTGAAAACAACCCGGCGGGATCAACTGGTACTGGCCACCAAGGTGCGCTTCAAAACGGGTGAAGGTGTCAATGACATTGGTTTGAGCCGTAAACACATCCTCGCTGGTGTGGAAAACAGCCTGCGGCGTCTGGGAACCGATTACATCGATCTGTATCAGGTGCACATGTGGGATCCCAATACACCTGTGGAGGAAACCCTGCACACCCTGAACGGCCTGGTAACCAGCGGCAAGGTGCGTTACATTGGGGCTAGCAATTTCACCGGCTGGCAACTGCAAAAAGCGGTGGATGTGGCAAAAAGTGCTGGTCTGGAAATATTCACATGCCTGCAACCCCTGTACAACCTGCTGGATCGGCAGATTGAGTGGGAACTGATCCCGGTCTGCACAAATGAGGGTATCGGGGTGATCCCATGGAGTCCGCTGCGGGGCGGCTGGTTGAGTGGAAAATATCAGCGCGGCATGACCGCTCCGCCAGCCAATACGCGTGTGGAAGCTGCCAGCCGCATGAACTGGTCAGAGTCGTGGGATGCTTATGCCAATGAACGCACGTGGTGCATCATTGATGTTCTGCATGAGCTGGCAGAAGCGATGAACCGGCATCCGGCTCAAGTGGCGCTGCGCTGGCTGCTGCAGAAACCGGCAGTCACAGCACCCATCATTGGGGTGCGCAGTATGCAGCATCTGGAAATCAACCTGGGGGCTGCCGGATGGAAGCTGGATGATGCTGCCATGCAGCGACTGGATGAGATATCCGAACCCGATTATCCATACCCGTACGGTTTTCTACGGCCTGCAAAAAGAACGTAAGTCAGGGAGGAGGGCAGGGAAGATAGACGCAGGTGGATATGTAAAAATATATCGTTACCATATACCTACAGAAATGGTTGAACCGTTTTTGAGAATGGAACTTGAGGCTGACCGCCTTTACCGAAAATACATTAATTACGAACTCACCCTGCTGCAGGACGCCAACGATCCAACAGCATGGTTGGAGATCCAGCGGTATCCTGATCAGCAGAGTTATGAAAAAGCCAGACGGCAATCAAGTCAGGACGGAGAGATTGAACGGCTTTGGAAGGAATTCCACAGCCTGCTGGATCCAAGAGAACAGACGATCCGGGAAGAACACTACAAGCTGGTAGTCGGATTGGGTGGATAGCGGACGGTGGTTTAACCATCCAGCAGAACAAATTGCAAATCGCCGCTGGTGATGTCCAGTATGGCGAAGGAACGTTCCTGCACCTTTAGCCCGCCCAGCGAGCCAGGGTTAATCAGGCGGGTGGGACCGATTTGTTCATCCTGCCGGCGGTGTGAGTGGCCCTTGAAAACGTAAGCGTACTTGCCAGAGGTGATTAACGCATCGAGACTCTGCAGCATGTGCCCGTGCGTGGCTGCGATGGAAACCCCATCGAGGTCTCCGGTCCACACCGGCTGACTGGCGCTGCGCGGGTGCATGGTTTGCAGTTTCTCACGCATAAGCTGCGTATCCAGGTCACCGTTGCCGTGCACGTGGATCACCTGAAACCCTGCCAGTTCGCGCAGGGTTTCAGGTGATGTGACATCGCCCATGTGAAAAACGAGCTCGATGCCTGCCTGGCGTAGTTGAAACACCGCCACTTGCAGGTTGGCCTGGTTGTTATGGGTGTCAGAGATTAGCCCGATGCGCATGGTTGGGGCTTTCTGTGGAAAAAATTCCAGGTCAGTCGATAAGCCGTATTCTGTCCGGCGGAAGGGTATCGAGGGTGTCGACCCTGCCCGCCTGGGAGACCATCTATCTGGTCCGGCTGTCTCCAGCCGGCTCTAGCAGTCTACCCGGAAGTTCGATCCGAAGATCGGGAAGCGAGCAACTTCCTGCCCTGGGGGCATCTTCCTGCTTGACCTTGCTCCTGATGGGGGTTGCCTGGCCGCCGCATTGCTGCGAACGCCGGTGGTCGCTTAAGCCACCTTTTCACCCTTGCCGTTTGACGCTGGTGCGTCAACTTGGGCGGTTTGTCTCTGTGGCCCGTCCGGCAGGTTTCCCCGCCCCGGGTGTTACCCGGCATCATGCTCTGTGGAGTACGGACTTTCCTCAGCCACGCCGTTTGGCGCAACCGCGGTCTCCTGACCAACCTGGAGAGCTAATATTACAGGATATGTCAAAAATTGTCAATTAACCGCCTGCCACAGGTGGGAAAAAATCCACAACGTCCGACTCGTTAAGCGGGGTTTCCACCCCCAACGGCAGGTTGGCAATATCCTCTCCGTTGACAAAACAGTGTACGTGAGCGTGCAGTTCCCCTTCATCATTCAACCAGTGGGTTGACAGGATGGGATGGCGGTTGACGACTTCATTTATCACCGTCATCAGCGGGGTTCCGGATGGAAAATCGATCTGGATGGTTTTTTCTCCGGCGATCAAGCGGAATGTGGCGTAAAGTTGTACCTGCATGGCTCAATTTTACCCGGATCCACCCTCCCATGACAAAAGCGTGACTCATTTTGTGACCGAAGCATGACCCGCGCCGGATGAAGCCGGGAAATGAGACTGGTATAATCTGATCCGTGACCATCCACATGCTCCCCGATGAAGTTGCATCGCAAATAGCCGCCGGCGAGGTGGTGGAACGCCCCGCTTCGGCGGTCAAGGAGTTGCTGGAAAATTCACTCGACGCAGGCGCGAGTCAGATCACGATCCGGATTGAGGAAGCTGGCCGGAGATTGATTGAAGTGGCTGATGATGGGGCCGGCATCACTCGTGAAGACCTGCAACTGGCTGTGGCAAGACACGCCACCAGCAAACTGAGCACTGCCGCTGATCTGTTCCACATTGTCACCCTGGGTTTTCGGGGTGAGGCGCTGGCTTCCATTGGATCAGTGGCGCGCATGACGGTCACCTCACGCACTGCCGATATGCAGGGTGGGGCGCGTATCCGCGTGGACGGGGGGATCATCTCAGCCGTGGAGGAAATCGGCGCACCCGGTGGTACCGTGGTGCGGGTTGAAGACCTGTTCCACAATGTTCCAGCCCGGTTGGCATTTCTCAAACAGGACAGCACCGAACGCCGCCAGATCGACGCGCTGGTCACCCGTTATGCACTGGCTTATCCCAAAGTTCGTTTTCACTTATTTCAGGATGGGCGGCCTGTGCTGCAAACCAGCGGTGGGGGAAACCGCAGGGAAGTGCTTGCCAGCCTGTACGGTGTGGACGAAGCACGTCAGATGCTGGAAATTGCACTGGATGATGATAATGTTTCCCTCAGCGGCTTTATATCACCTGTGGGGCTGACCCGTTCCAACCGCAAAGATCTGACATTTTTTGTCAATGGACGCTGGGTGCAGGACGCAGCCCTTTCCAGCGCGCTGCTAAGGGGTTATCAAACCCTGTTGATGGTGGGGCGTTATCCGGTGGCGGCGATCTTTGTCCAGCTTGACCCTGAAATGGTGGATGTCAATGTGCATCCGGCAAAGGCTGAGGTGCGCTTTAAAGAACCTGACCGGATTTTTACGGCGGTGCAGCGGGCGGTCAAACGCGGTTTGCTGGCATATTCACCCGCGCCCTCCCTGCAACCGGTGTGGAACCAGCCGCAGGAGGAGCAGGCAGAACTGAACCTGCCCGCGCAGTGGAGCCCTGCCGATCATCTGCAGGGTGAATCAGCCGAACCCAATCAGCCGATCTCATCAACATCAACGCCTGCTGCCCAAACCGCGCCATTGCGAACCGCTCCACTGGTGGGTGGGTTGCCGTTGTTACGGCTGGTGGGGCAGGTGGGTAATACCTACCTGGTGGCTGAAGGCCCGGATGGGTTGTATTTAATTGATCAACATGCCGCCCATGAACGCGTGCTATTTGAGCGTTTCCTGGCTCAAAGGGGGGATGTCATTCCGGCGCAGTCATTGCTGGAGCCGGTCATGTTCCAGTTGCCGCCTGACCGCGCGCGTTTGCTTGGTGATCAGATACCGACCCTTGACCGATTGGGGTTTCAGGTGGAACCATTTGGCTCAAACACCTTTAGAGTACGGGCAATCCCGGCTTTTCTGGGGAATATCAACCCGGTGGATGCTGTACGGGTGGTGGTTGAGGATTTTGAGGAAGATGAAACGCCGTTACAGGCTGAACTGGATGCACGATTGGCGGCGAGGGTGTGCAAGCGCGCTGCAGTGAAGGGTGGGCAGGTTCTCTCGTCAGAGGAACAGAAAGCGCTGGTGCGCGATCTGGAAGCCTGCCAGTCGCCGCGCACCTGTCCGCATGGGCGCCCAACCATGATCCACCTTTCGGTGGATTTGCTGGAGAGGCAGTTTGGCCGGCGTGGCAGCCGGTAATTATTTTCAGGAGAGTGGAAGATGCAAATTGTGGCTGATCGTGGCATGGATATGAGCGCCGACCTGGCGAAAGAATATGGTATTCATTTTGCCCCACTGCGCATAACCTTGGATGAGAAAACGTATTCAAGTGGTGAAGATCTTTCACCGGATGAATTTTATCGTTTGCTGACAGCCACCGAGAGCTTTCCGACCACGTCCCAACCTTCGGTGGGTGATTTTGTTACCCTGTATCGGAAACTGGCAGAAACCGACCCGGATATTCTGTCGATCCATATCTCGTCTGGTCTTAGCGGAACGATTGACGCTGCCCGTGCGGCAGTGCCCATGGTTCCGGAAGCCAATGTGACCATGGTGGATTCCAAAACCCTGTCGTGTCCGTACGGCTGGCAGGTGGAAGCCGCAGCGCGCACCCTGCGGGCCGGGTGGGAACTGCCGCGAATTCTCGATCTCCTTAAAAAAATCCGGAAAAACTCAGAAGGGTTGTTCACCCTTGCCAACCTCAATTACCTGATCCACGGTGGGCGCATCAGCCACCTAAAGGGTCTGATCGCCTCATTATTGAATATCAAGCCGATCATCGGGGTGGATGAAACCAGCGGCAAGTATATCACCCACGGGCAGGAGATTACGCTCAAGCGGGCGATGAATAAACTGGCGCACGTGGTGGCAGCGCGCTTCCCCGGTGAAAAAGCCATGCGGGTTCAGTTGCTTCACGGGCAGAACCCTGAGGCGGTGGAATTTTTATGCAATGCCATGAAAGAAATGTTCGATTGTGAATTCCTACCCACCGTGCGGGTTGCACCCGTGCTCGGCGCTCACACAGGACCAAGCCTTGTCGGTCTTTCAGTAGGGCCAAAATGGTTGTTTGATGGTGTTCCTGCTTAAGCCCCATCATTCACAGGAAGCCGCAGCGTAAATACGGAGCCTGTTCCCAACTGGCTGCAAACCGTAATGTTCCCGCCGTGAGCTTCAACTATCTTTTTGCAGATGTACAGACCCAGACCGGTTCCGGTCCGGGTTTGTTCTTTTGATTTCACCCGATAAAATTTTTCAAACAGATGCGGGATGGCATCCTCAGGGATGCCTTCTCCACCATCTTCGACTTCAATGCGGACCCATGCGGCATCCAGATCGGCGCGGACATCGATACTTCCGCCGGGACGATTGTATTTAATCGCATTGGATAGCAGATTATTAATGACTTGTTTTAACCGCTCGCGATCCACGTTAACCATCGGCAGGTTGTGCTGGCAGGTCAGCTTTATTTGCATCCCCTGGGCGTGTGCAGCCAGCCGGCTCAGCAGACAACATTCATTCAGAATTTCGCCGATGTTGAGTGGAACCCGGTTGAGCACGACCCTGCCTGATTCCAGTCGGGCGGTGTCCAGAAAGCGGGTGGTCATTTCCTGCAAGCGGGTTGTTTCCTGTTGAATGGTGTGTGCAAAGGCAATCATTTGTTCAGTCGTCAGATCATCGCGCTGTAACAGGTGGGACAGGGCAGTGATAGAGGAAAGCGGGGTGCGCAACTCGTGAACCAGCTCTGAAATTAAATCGGACTGTTCAAACAGGCGGGCATTTTGGATGGCAAGCGCGGCGTGTACCGCCATGGCTTCGAGTGCAATGCGGTCTTCTTCGCTGAAATCCGTGTGTGTGCGGTTGATCACTTCCAGCACGCCGGTGAGCTGACCGCGTGCGATCAAAGGGACGGCGATCATGGAATGGTTGGGTAAATTTAATTGCTGCCCCATGCTTCTAAACCAGCGCTCATCTTTTGACACGTCTGGCACGATCACCGATTGGCGGTTGCGCGCCACCCAACCGGCGATGCTTTCCACCGGCACGGTGATGTTGCTCAAGACCTTCGCGTTTTGACTATCGGTGGAAGCCTGGAAAAAAAGTGAGTTTTGGACAGCGTCAAACAACAGGATGGAAGCTTCATCGGCGCTCACCAGTTGAGTGGCAGCGCGCAGAATGTGGTGCAGCAGGCTGTCAAGATCCAGTGTGGAAGCCAGGTCGCCGGTTATGTCGATCAACCGCCGGTAGGACTCGATGAGTCGGGTTTCACTGTTGACCATGGTTCAGCCCAGCAAGGAAACGATCATCGGTAAAGCTTCAGCCACATTATGCGCGATCACAACCGAAGCATGTTGATCCAAAAAGGTTGGGGTGAGGTTGATGATCACTGCTTTTGCGCCACCCTGGGTTGCCTGATAGGGCAACAAGTTGGCAGGAGAAACCTCAAGCGCAGACCCGGCAACCAGAACCAGATCGGCTGAATAAAATTCGTTCTCGGCTTCCTGCCACGCCGCGGCTGGAAGCATCTCTTCAAACAGGACAATATCCGGTTTGACCACGTTGTGGCAACCCGGGCAAGTGGGCACTTCCTGTTGCTGAATGAAGACCTCAAGAAATTCTTCCTGGGGCCAGGTCTGGCGGCAGGTGTGGCAGGTAAACGTCGCAGCGGTTCCGTGCAGTTCGATCACATGTTGTGTCCCTGCTTTTTGATGCAGTCCGTCAATATTCTGGGTGACCACTGCTTTTAGAATTCCCATTTGCTCAAGCTGCGCCAGTGCAAGGTGAGCCGGGTTGGGTTGGGCATGCATCATTTGCGCTGCCAGTGGGCGCAACCAGTTGAAAAACACCGAAGGGCGGCGTTTGAATGTGGTCAGTGAAGCCACCACCATGGGGTCGTCGCGCGTCCACAACCCTGACCCTGCGGAGCGGAAATCGGGGATGCCGGATGGTGTGGAAATGCCTGCGCCGGTGAAGGCAACAACATGCCGGGCCTGTTGGATCAGCCCGGCAACCTGTTTGACTTTTTCGTGAAGTGGATTGTGCGCCTGGGTCATTTCTTGGTGCGTTTGGTTACGGTTTTTGCAAAGCGTTCATATTGCTGTGCCAGCAAGCCGTCCGGGAGGATCAGGATCAAGGGCGTGGAGCGTAAACCGGCTTGATATGCCAGTTCCGGTGCGGGGGGAATGACGAGTGAAACGGGTTGCCCAAGCAGTTCCTCCACCTGGTTGGCGGAAAGCTGCACATCCGCACGCACGCGATTGTTGATCACCAGAGTGAGCAATTTGGATTTGCCAAATCCCTGTTCCATCAACTGGTCCATCATTTTGCGGGTGCGCTGCACGGTTCCGGGATACGGCTCGGTGATCACGATGATCTCATCGCACAGCGCGATGGTGTCATCAAAATCGGGGATGATGCTGTCGCCGATGTCAAGGATCACCAGGGGCGACAAAACAGACAACTGCCGCACGATGTTGTGAATATGCGGCGACTCGGTCATCAGGGACATGTCGCGCAACTGATTGGAGGCCATTAACAGCCGCACGCCGTATGTGGTGCGGGTGAGTTCTTTTTCAACCGCCGCCGGGGTGATTTCGGCAGGTTTCAGGCGCAGCAGGTTGTTGAGGCTTTCCTGATTTGGAAAGCCCAGGTCGAGTGCCCAGCTACCATGGCCGGGGCGTAATTCGGCAGCCACAACCTCAGACCGGGTCTCCATGTAGATGCTGATTGCCAGGTTGAGGGTGAGGCTGGAGGAGCCCAAGCCACCGCGGCAGCCCATCACGCCGATCACGTAGCCGCGCTGGGTGGCCACCGGGGCGGCGGCAGAACGACCCTTGGAGCGCAACAACAGGGCTTTGACGTGCGCCACCAGTTCTGCAGGGTGAATGGGTTTGGTCAGGTAATCGTCAACGCCGGCTTCATAACCCGAGACTTTGTCTTCCACCTGGCTCTTGGCGGTGAACATCAGGATCGGAACCTGGCTGGTATCGGCATTGGCGCGGATTTCCTTGGTCACCTGGTAACCGTCCATGTCCGGCATCATCACGTCAAGAACGATTAGATCCGGCACTTCGGAGGTGGCCAGGGCAATTGCCTGGGCGCCGTTGGATGCCGCCAGGATCTTATATCCCTGGCGTTGGAGCATCATGCCAACCAGTCTCAATGTTTCGACATCGTCGTCTACGATTAATACTTTTTCAGCCATGGGATTGAGCCTCTACTCTCTGTCAGTCTAGCATAAACAAAATGAAGGTGCAAGTATAATGACTACATGGAACAAAAGGACATCGTTGCGCGCCTGCAAGCCTGTGGGGTGATGCCGGCAAGCCCGCTGATCATCGGTGTTTCGGGTGGGGCGGACAGTTTATGTTTGCTGCATGTCCTCTCCGGCAGCCCGTATACCATCATCGCCGCCCACTTTGATCACCGACTGCGGAAAACCTCTGCGCAGGATGCCGAATTTGTTGAGAAAACGGCGCTCGAACTGGGCGTGTCATTTATCGGTGGGCAGGCCGAGGTTCAGGATGTTGCCAGAGAGAATGGCTGGTCAATTGAAGAGGCGGCGCGTATCATGCGGTATCGCTTTTTATTTAACTGCGCCCGCCAGGCAGGCGCGGGGGCTGTGCTGGTGGCGCACACAGCCGATGACCAGGTGGAGACCATGTTGATGCACTTGCTGCGCGGGGCGGGTCTTTCTGGTTTACGTGGAATGGAAGCCTGCGCCATCCTGTCCGAATGGGACGATCAGATTGCATTGATCAGGCCGTTGTTGGAGACCTGGCGGGTGGAAATTGACGCCTACTGCGCTGAACACAGGTTGACGCCGCTGCTTGACCAGACCAACGCCGATACCACTTATTTTAGAAACCGCCTGCGGCATCAATTGATCCCAACCCTGCAGGAATACAACCCCAATATCAAGCAAATTCTGTGGCGCACATCACGTACGATCAGCCGGGATTACGCCATTCTTGAGCAGGTTGTGGATGAGAAGTGGCAAACGGTGATTGCAGACGTGGGTGCGGGCAGGGTCAGTTTATACCTTAATGCTTTGCAGGCGCTTCCAGATGGGATGTTGCACGGCGTGGTTCGCAAAGCAATTGGAATATTACGTCCCGACCTGCGGGATATCGGTTTTGACGCCGTGGAACGGGCGGCAGCCTTCATCCGGCAGCCAGCGCGCAGCGGGTTCATGGATTTGATCAATCATCTTCATCTTCACCGCCAGAACCAACTCGTGATCCTGGCAAATGACGATGCGGATCTTCGCCCGGATGATTTGCCCCGCATGTCCCTGCAGGATGTTGTGCAACTCAGCGCTGATGGCGGGGTTCACCTGGGGCAGGGCTGGCTTCTGGAATGTCACCGGCTGGACAGGCAGGATCTAGCTGGCAAAAGCCCCTGGTTGGAGGCATCTGACCCCACCAGTGCCTGGTTGGATGCTGATCAAATGGGCGGGCCCCTCATGGTTCGAACCCGCCAACCAGGTGAGCGCTTCAGACCGCTGGGGATGAAGGGGCGCAGCATCAAACTGTCCGATTTTTTTGTTAATGTGCACATCCCTGTGGCTGCCAGAGAAAGCTATCCACTGGTATGCTCCGGGGATGAGATCGTCTGGGTGGTTGGGCTGCGGCAAGCTGAAACCTGCAGGGTGACCGATGGCACCACCCGTTTGATCCATTTGAGGATTGTCAGATCAGAAGAAGAAAACTTCTGAACAAGACCAAGTTAAAATTCAACAGGGGGATTGTTTTCCGCAGTTTCACTTTCTGAAGCAGCGGGTTCCTCCCCGGCAAGCTGGCGCAATTTCAGGCTGATCTCGCGCCACTGAATTTTGGAGATTCCCAGTTTTTGCCGGATGTGGTCATGTTCCATGCCTGCCTGCCAGTCATTCAACGCGCTGGTCCAGCGGCACATGTCAAAGGATAGATGTTTGCTGATTCCGGCATCCTTGCCAATATCTTCCAGTAAATATTCCAGACGTCGCGGCGACCACGGGAAAACCTGATCCGCCGGATTGTACTGAGCCAAATATTCTTCATACGCAGCCACCCAATCACCTGAAAGGGCAATTTTGCGTTCCTTGTGGCGGTACTGGGCGCTGGGATAACGCACAAAAAGGATGGGCCCCGAAGGTGATTGAAGATCAATATGGTTGCGGTTCACAGCCAGACATTCACCCTTTTTAATGCCGGTTTCCAGCAATAAACCCAGCAGGGTGAAGGGGCGGGCATCCGGTTTCTGGCGCTTGCGATAGACCTGGGCGGCTTCCACCACGGCCTGCTGTTCCTCCAGGGTAAGCACTTCAGGCAGTGGGCTGATCACCGACTGCTGAAGCACTTTCTCGGCAGGGTCAAGCATGACCACGCCGTTTTTGTGCAGCCAACGGAAGAACGCTTTTATGGAAGTAATGCGCCTTGCCAGGCTTTTTGGGGAACAGGGAACTCCCCGTCCATTCTGCAGCCACAACAGGTAATGGTTCAAATCCCGCGTTGTGACGGTTCCAATGGTTCGATCAGGTGAGAGATAAGAAGCGAGCAATTCCAGATCTCCCACAAACGCTTTAATGGTGTATGGGGAGCGGTTTTGATCTTTCAGGTAAATTTCCCAGGCACGGATTGCAGGCGGGAAAAGTGTCTGTGCAGTGATGTGAGCGCCGGCCGCTGGCATGTTGGAAGACATACAACCTCCTGTGGAAACCTTCGCATAGCCCAATAAAAGTTTACATGATCACAGACTGGTTGTCAAACGAGTTTTGCGATTAACTTCCCTTGTTTTTGGGAGAAAATAACTCAAGGGCCGTAGATGGCTTCCTGCATCATTTGCAGGATGGCGACTTGATTGGGGTACAACACCATGGCGCCCTCAGGGGTAAAGTAATCCCACACCATATCCGGTCCAACGCTGTAACGACGCACGCGTTCGGGATTGGTAAGGGCGGGCGCCAGGGGAGCCAGTTTTATGACCTGCTCAACGCCCATGTCGGTTTCCACGCTGTCTTTCAACAAGTCGTACAGTTCCGCCACCTTGATGATGTTGTCTGGCGCAGCCACACGTTTCATCAGGGCATACATGACTTCCTGTTGACGGCGGTTGCGGTCAAAATCGCTGGTTGAGTGGCGTGAGCGGCAGTACCACAATGCGGTTTCACCATCCATGCGCACCGTTCCGGGTTCCATCAGACAGTACCCGTGTGAGTCCATCCAGTTGAGATCACATTGATCGTAGAGTTCGGTCTCAACGTCAACATAGATGCCGTCAAGGGTGTTAATGATGTCCTTAAACCCCTGAAAGTTGGTCATCAGATAATAATCGGGGCGGATGTTAAAGTTGGCCGCAAAGGTATCGGACATGAGCTGGAAACCACCCATGTTCATGACCACGTTGAGGCGGTTCATACCCCAGTAAGGAATGTTGACGTATAAATCGCGCGGGAAGGACACCACCCTGACGGTGCGGTCATCGGAATGGATGGAGACCAGCATGACCACATCCGTACGAAAACCACCCCCAGGGCGTTCATCTGAACCCAGCAGAAGTACATTGGTGACAGATGGGACGTCGTCAGGAAGATCCAGTTCGGTAAACACCGTCACTGGAGCAGGTTCCGGCTGGGTTGGGGCGATGGTGGGCGTGGCTGTGGGGGTAAAAATCGGCGTGGCGGTGGGGTCCAGAGCTAAATATGGGGTGGGGGTCCGGGTGGCGTTGGGAGCGGCGGGGGCCAGTCAATAGCCAGG
>DAOUGC010000237.1:0-1552 GCA_034429695.1 Levilinea sp. | reverse complement strand
GCGGGCGGTTGGGCAGCCGCCCCGCGTTTTCGACGGCGCTGGATCAGGAACAACACGCCAAACAACAGCAGGGCAATACCAAAAATGGCAATGACAAAGTCCAGCGGGATCGATATCTCGGGCATTGAAAGTCCTCAGTATGAAAAAAAGATTTGGATGAGAATATTATACAGGAGGCTCAAGGCAGCAGGTAGTTAAGCGTTGAGCGCCAGCCATTACAGTTGGGGTCGGTGGTTTTTAACGTCTCTTTTCTGCCGTTTCGACCATCGACCGGAACGCACGCCGTGCGCCCCCGACAGAAGAGAATTGTTGGGGCGGACGGCGTCCGCCCGAATCGATCCGGGGGAACCGTCAACGAATGGGACACGAATGAACGAATGAGGGATTCCTGCCGGAGCCAGGGCGCCTTCTCCTCCCCCATCGATGTCCTTTTCGATGGGGGAGGTGGAACCGAACGCCGGTGGTGATATGTGCCATGCAATCGGTGCTAAACGGCGTTCGGGGCCGGAGGGGGTGTTTTTGTGTAACCGTCAACGAATGTTGACACAAATGAACGAATGGCGGATTCCTGCCGAAAACGGGACGGGCTATGCCTGCCGGGGTCAAATCCCGCAGTTCCTTCCGCCCGTCCCCTACAATTGCCCTGAATGTAGGGGCGCGGCGAAAAAAACACCCGCTGATCCGTCGTGGCATTCATAGCCGCGCCCGTCACCGGTGATAACACAATTCACCTGTCGTCAGATCTTTGTCGCAGGGCTGGGCATACAACCGTCAACGAATGGGACACGAATGAACGAATGGCGGATTCCTGCCGGAGCCAGGGCGCCTTCTCCTCCTCCATCGATGTCCTTTTCGATGGGGGAGGTGGAACCGAACGCCGGTGTTGATATGTGCCATGCAATCGGTGCTAAACGGCGTTCGGTTCCGGAGGGGGTGTTTTTGTGTAACCGTCAACGAATGTTGACACAAATGAACGAAAGACGGATGTTCGTTGAAAGCTGGGAAGTGTGTTGAGGTGATGGTCTGGCTTTGGCGCACGCCGTACGCCGCGACACAGAGCTGGCCCGCAGAACTCACTGAATATCAGAATGCTTCAACCACCACTGCCGGTGGGAGTTAACTGCGGCTCACTTGGAGTGATGGTGTGGGTCGCAGCGGGCAGGCTGGGTGTAATGGTCGCGGTGGGGGTGCGACTGGGAATGAGGGTGGCCGCATAAACTGCCGGTATCCACCCGATTCGTCCTTCACTGTCCTGCACCTCAATCCAGACCAATCCCCCATACACCTGTTCACGATAGAGTTTTTTAAGCGTCATTCGGGGCCGTAACGAGCCAATCACCGGTCCCCCCGGCGATTGATAGATCGACATGGCCGGCAACAGGTTGGACACGATCCCAACGTCCTGAGGGGTGGGGGTAAATGATGCGGTTGGCGAAGGCAGGGGCGTTTCGGTGAGCGTTGAGGTATGCGTGGCGGTGGGCACGAGGGTATCAGTGCCGGTGGGGCTTGGGCCTGGCGTGGGTGTGGTGGTGATGGTGGATGTGGCCGTTGA
>DAOUGC010000236.1:0-2787 GCA_034429695.1 Levilinea sp. | reverse complement strand
TACAATGAAATGATGCGCAAACACGCGTTGATACCCGAGGATAGCCCTTTCAAGTTGACCTATCTTGAAAACATTGACCTGCACAAGGATATCCTGCATGAGTACCAGACGTTCATCGACCGCAAGGCGGGTGCTCCACGAGTGTCCGCATTGTTGCAGCGGCGACGCAAGAACGGGGAAAATCGATAAATAAAAACAGCGTTCTGGGAAACCAGACGCTGTTTTCCTGATTGCCGGGGAGGGGGTTATCCTGCCTGGCTTGCAGTAACCCTGAGCTTCCTGCGCGTGAAAACAAATAACATGGTCAAATTCAACACGATCAGGATCGGAACCACAGCGTAAGCCGTATGCAGGTCCATGCGGTCAGACAGCCAGCCGAGGGTTAACGGCGCGCTGAGGATGGCCAACCCCACCCCAAAGGAAATGCGGGCGGAGGCAATATTGGGCAGATGCGGGGCCTGCGCCACGGTGATTGCCATTGCCAGTGGAAACAGGTTGGCAACGCCGATGCCAGACAGCAATAACCCGCCGATTGCCAGTCCTTTTGACCACGCAAACCAGAAGGGAATAAAACCCACCAGCAGAGTCAGGATGGCGCCTGCCAGCAGGACGGTGGGTCGGAAACGGCGGGTCAATCTTGAACCAATGAAGCGGCCCAGCACGCTGATGGCCATGAAGAACCCCATCACGGTCACCGCGTCGATTTTGGTCAGGCCCACTTCGCGTTCCATATAGAAGGAACACCAGAAAACCATGCACCATTCCAATGCCACACAGGCAAACATCAGCACCCAGAACATCCAGAAACGCGCCGGCAGGCGTTCGCTGGTTTTGCCTGTGGTGTCAGCCGGCTGGTGTTCTTCAGGGACGGATTGCCGGAAATATGCGAACGCCAGGGCTGGCACGGCAAAAGTGGCAGCCACCAGCGCCGCGCGCCAGCCAAGCACTGTACGCTGCAGGGTGGAGATTGCCAGGGGCGCAATGGCTGAACCGATACTGGCAAGGATGTTTGCCTCGGTCAGGGCAACCGCGCGGTGTTCCTGGTGCTCATCTGATAACAGCGCCTGAACCACCACCTGCACCCATGAGCCAAAGAAACCCATCAGCAGGCATGACCCCAGGGTCAGAACCACATTGCGCGCCAGGATGAACCAGATGCACCCGCCCGCCACGATGAAGATGGACATCCACAACATGCGCCGGCGCCCCAGCCGCGCGACGATGCGTTCACCGATCAACCCGGTGACGATCACACCGGCTGAAAAGGCGCTGACATGCAGAGCCGTCAGCGTGTCTGATAGTCCCAGCTCGGTCCCGAGGAAGGGCATTGCCGGGCTGACCATGGAAATCAGGAATGAATAAAACCCAAGGAACAGATAAGACATCCAGGTGATGGATGTGCGGTGGAACTGTGATGCAGTTTGGACGGCCATACACTTAACCTTGCCATGTGCTTGCGCACTGGCTTTTTGTTGGGATGATGTTGGTAAAAACCATATATACTTTCCGGTAAATTGACGATAATATAAGTATATGCCCAATCCCGGAGGATGGTATGGCTGAGTTTAACCGATTTGAAATTTATATGTTGCTTAACCAATCCAGACCGTTATGGTTGTGCCGCATTGACTTGAGCGGCGCTGAAATCCGCGGTGCGGATTTAAAAGACGCCATCCTGTTCGGGGCGAACTTTTCTGGCGCCAACCTGATGGGAGCCAATCTGTCTGGCGCCAACCTGGGCGGGGCGGATTTTACAAATGCCATTCTGGTGGGGGCAAACTTCCGTAAAGCATACCTGCGCGGCGCCAACCTGGAAGGCGCTGATTTGCGGGAGGCAAATCTGATTGAAGCCGATCTGGTGGAAGCCAACCTGAGCCAGTCCAATCTGCTGGAAGCCAACCTGGGCGGAGCTGACCTGACCAACGCCAACCTGAGCGGGGCAAATCTGGAGGGAACCAACGCCCCGGATTACCGCCTGCTGCGCGCCAAGTCGCTCTCGGGCGCCACCCTGCCGGACGGTTCAGTGCACGAGTAAGCATGGTGGTTGTGTGATCCGCGAAGGAAGAATTTTCACGGTGAGATGTTGCTTGCCAACCTGACCGGATCACATATAATTATTTTTGTATTGTCCCCAGTTTATTGTTAATTGCTTATTTTTTCCGCGGGTTGGAGTTGTACATGGTTCCAGACCACATGGGCTGAGACCTGGTTTCCCCTTGCTGGATTCAAAACGATCACTTGTTTGATGGTTGGGTTGATCCGGTTTTCTGGGTGAAGTCTCTCACCAAGGGGGGGGGAATGAACGAACTGGACATGGCCGTACTCGCAGCCCGATGCGCCTCCACACGCAACCTGTTTGGAATGTCATTCCGCATGCCCCAACCGGCTCAATGGGAGTTGTACTGGGCATTTGCCTTAAGCGAACTGGCTGCCCGGCGCGAAGGGTACGAAAACACCCGTTTGACTGGCAAATTCTCGATAGCATTCTTATACCCTGGATGTCCCTACTGCAAGAATCCAAGTTTTTTCATCTGCCATGCCTGCAGCCATGTCACCTGCTCGGCTGGCACCATGTCGATGTTGACGTGCGCCTGGTGCGGCAAATCAGCCATGGCCAAAATGGGCATTGACTCCTTGCAGGCTGGCAGTGATTTATGAGAAAGGATGCGCTCCCATCATTCAGATGGGTCCATGGCGTCTTAACCCAATGAATACTTTAATTCTCGGTCACCAATAACAGGAGGATGCAATGAGTGATGAACTGGAATCAGTTGAGTTTGCTGACAA